>QXYM01000099.1 GCA_009886945.1 Litorivicinus sp. | reverse complement strand
CGCATGAATTGACAGCTTTCACCAAAAACCAGCTCGCAGAGGGATGCGTGGACGCTGTGATATCGCAAGATACTGGGCATTTGGTTAGAAGTTGCGTCCGACGACTAAAAGCGATGAACGAAGGAACAACCCCCCTCTCGTCTCAAGAACAAGTACGGATCGAAATCCTGATTAAAGAGAACACCTATTTTTAATAACGTCGAAAACAGAGCACTGACTTTACTACTTTCATACTACAAAGCACTTTTGAAGTACTAAAACACGGTATTTAAATAAATTAATTTTTCGTCCGGCACCCTCATCGTTCTGGGATCGCAGGCTCAAGTCCCGTCATAGCCGCTATTTTTCTATTTAACATCAATACTCAGAGGCTTTATGGAACGGGCGGACCTAATCAGCAACAATACAGGCGATTTAGCACACCCCTAGATGAGGAGACTCTGTTGGTCAAGGACATCCCAACAAGCTCCAAGCGTATGGTAGTCCACCTTCCCCATTGGAGACTTGAGATCATCAATTTTTTGCCCCTCTCGGGTGAGAACGCGGAACCAAGCGCCATATTGGTGATCAATCAAATGTGCCCAAGCGTAGTCCCAAATTCGCTGGTAATCATTTAGATACCGCTGTTCGCCAGTCAGCCTAAAGAGACGATAGGCAGCTGCAAATGCTTCCGCATGCACCCAGAAATACTTGTCAGCACTCGCAAAGGAACCATCCGGAGCGACTCCATAAACCAAGCCACCATATGTATCGTCCCACCCCGTATCGATGGCTTGTTCATACAAGGTGATCGCGCGTTTCAAGTACCAAGATTCATTGGTGATCTGAAATAGTTCCGTCAGTAGTTTCGACCACTCGACTTGATGACCCGGCTGAAACCCCCAAGGCTTAAACAGGTCATTAGGTTGATCTCGATGAAAGTCCCAATCAATCGACCAATCTTCAGAATAATGCTCCCACACCATGCCGCCGGCTTGATCGGCCAATTCTCCTGCGAACCGTTTGGCTAAGATCGTCGCCCGTTCCAAATAATGCGCGCTTCCAGTTGCGTGATAGGAGGCAATCATCGATTCACACGCATGCATATTGGCGTTCTGACCCCGATAAGGGCTGAGTTCAGTTAAGTCGGGCGACCGCTCGTCTGCGTAGGCTGATGCGTGCGACTCAAAGAAATAGGTTTCCAGGATGTGCTCACCTAATGCCAGACATCGACTTCCACCCTCGACATCCGCCCGAATCGCACTGGCACCAGCCAACATAACAAACGCATGACCGTAAGCCAGGGCTTGATGATCGGGTGACACACCTAACATCCAAGAAAAATGTCCTGTGTCGCCCAGATGTTCATTCAGCAGATAATCAACGCCGTGTTTGGCCCAGGCCTGATAGTGACCTCCCAGTCCACGGCGGAAGGCCTCGGAGTAATTAAAAACAAATCGCGTTGATGACACTAGATGGCGGGAGTGTGGGTCAAACACAGTCCCATCATCTTTCAAGTTTTGATAAAAGCCACCGGCTGGATCAAAAACGACCGGTTCATAAAACGCAAGGATCGCTGCCGTGTGATCGAGAAGAAATTGTCGATTCGAGAATTCTGTCATCGATAACCCACCTCATTGACCGATCCAATACGGGTTGAAGCTTACACAAGAAATCAGAGGTGGCATAACAGCCACCCATTCAAATGGAAGTGAGAAATTCTTCAATTCCATTGATTAAGGATTCGACAGCCAGATCATCAACGTCTAAATGCGTGATCATTCGAATCTTTGAAGTGCCGACAGCCATCACCTGAACATTCCGTGAGGCTAGAAACGTTCTGAGTTCTGAGGCCGCGATCTCGAATCGTGGATCAATTTCCGCGAGCACAATATTGGTCTCAACCGGATACACCTGACGGAATAATTCACAGCCATCCAATTGCGTTTCAATCCGCTTTGCGCGTGCATGATCTTCAGCCAATCGCTCCACGTGATGATCCAGTGCGTGTAAACACATCGCTGTTAACACACCAGTCTGGCGCATTGCGCCACCAAACATCCGCTTGAAATGCCATGCACGCTCAATAAAATCTCGGGATCCTGCCAACACAGCACCCACTGGGCAACCCAGTCCTTTGGTAAAGGCAAGCCAAGCGCTGTCATGATCACTGGCGTAGGTGGCGAGATCGATGCCGGTGGCAACAGACGCATTAAGCGCTCGCGCTCCATCCATGTGGACAGAAAGCCCTAACTCTTGCGCTGTTTTAGCCACATCTGCCAATTGTTCGACTGGCCAAATAGCACCTCCACCCAGATTCGATGTCTGCTCAGTCACCACCAGTCGCGTGCGTGGTGCAAAGGATGATGGGCGACGGTACAGCCGGGAGACATCACTGCTTTCAAATAGACCTCGTTCGCAGTCAATCACCGACACCATGGCGCCCGACAGCTTCGCGAGCCCACCGGCCTCAGCGAACACAATATGGCTCTCACGAGAGCAGATGATTTCGTCTCCTGGTTGGGTATGAACAGCAATGGCAATTTGATTACACATACTGCCAGACGGCAGAAATACCGCAGACTCCATCCCAAAAAGATCAGCGACGCGTTCGCATAGTGCATTGGTAGTCGGACAAGCACCATGACGTTCGTCGCCTGTTTTCACACCGATCACACTTTTCAGCATGTCGTTGGTTGGCAGCGTCTGCGTATCTGAATAAAAATCGGCTAGCGGAGTCTGAGAAACGCTCAAATTAAGAGGCTCCCAGGCTTTTCATCACCGCTTGCGCGCAGGCCAAATCTTGAAGGCCAACACCTGTACCATCAAAGACCGTAATCTGATGGTCTCCTGTCCGACCCGTCGCCGTGCCCTGAAGGATGGAACCGATGGTCAAGATCTCTGAGTCAGGAGCCACATGTTGGAATTCCCCGATCGTTCGAGATTGAGCGATCTCATCGGTGATGCGTATCGCTCGCTGACTGAGGGTTGGATCGAGCTCCTGCTTCCCTTTGGTATCAGTCCCCATCGCAGCAATATGCGTCCCGGGGGTCACCCAATCACTGGGAAATAACGCCTCCATACAGGAGGTGATGGTAATGATGACCTGGGATTCTCGGACCACCTCTTCAAGACTGGCCTCGTTGCAGGCCACTCCATAGGACTCGGCCAGAGCGTGATGCTTGGACAGATCACGGCTGGACCGGTTCCAAATCTTGACCTGTTCAAATGCTCTCACACGGAGTGCGGCCTCTAATTGGAAGATCGACTGGTGCCCCGTACCGACTAAACCCAGAGTGGTTGGATCGGTGACCGCTAGGCGATCAATCGAAACCGCAGAGGCGGCAGCGGTTCGCAATGCAGTGATGGTATTGCCTGCCAATAGGGCCTTGCACTGGCCCGTTTCTGGGTCAAACAAAAAAATGGATGACTGATGATTGGCAAGTCCTTTGTCAGCATTGTGAGGCCAGTACCCCCCTGCTTTCAGGCCAAGCGCACCAGAGACTGGATCAAATCCAGACTTAAACCCATACAAAGCGTCCTGAAATCCCAATGATTCTCGAACCACCGGGAAATTCCAGGCTTCGGTTTCCATGCTCTTAAAGACATCCTGAACAGCAAAAAATGCAATTTCCGGATCCAAAATCTCAGCAATTTGCTGCTCAGTAATGATCTGCATGGTGTTCCTTCTCTCCGTTTGGATGTTTCAACAATTAGTACGCTTTACCGCGCGCTGAAACCGGCCAAACCACTTCCACAACACCTTTACGCACCCCAACATACCAGTCGTGTACATTACAGGTCGGATCGCAGTGACCAGGGATCAAACGCAATTTGTCGTTGACCTTGAGCACCCCATGGGTGTCCTCAATCACCCCATGCTCATCTGAGCACTTCACATATTTCACGTCGTCACGACCGAAAATCACTGGGAGGCCACTGTCGACTGACTGGGCTTTCAGGCCGGCATCACAAATTGCTTTGTCAGCTTTCGCGTGGCTCATCACAGAGGTCAGGATGAATAACGCATTCTCCCACTCGCCCTGGTCAATCCGCTGGCCTTTATCATCCAGAATCCGACCGTAATCGGCGTCCATAAAGGCATAGGAGCCGCATTGAAGCTCGTTATAGACGCCAGACGCCCCTTCAAAGTAATACGAACCAGTTCCACCGCCACCGACGATGTCACATGTCAGTTGATGTTCAGCGAGCGCATCGACTGCGTCTCGTACCATCGCAATCGCGCCTTGGATCTTGGCTTCACGCTCTGAATACAAATCCAGGTGTTGCATCGCACCATGGTAGGCCTGAAGACCCGCGAATTTCAGACCATCAGCCCGATCAATTGCAATCGCAATCTCAACCACCGCCGGCGTCGTTGTGACGCCACAGCGACCAGCACCGCAATCAATTTCAACCAAGCACTCAATCTGAGTTCCGGCTTCTGTTGCCGCCGCTGACAATTCAGCAACGTTTGCCAAGTCATCAACACACACGATCGTGCGCGCCCCTAACATTGGAATTCGCGCTAATCGCGCCAACTTGGCTGGATCACGGACCTGATTTGAAACCAGCACATCTTTGATGCCTCCGCGTGCAAAGACTTCTGCTTCGCTCACCTTCTGACAACAGACACCACAGGATCCACCAAGCTTTTCTTGGAGTAGAGCCACGTCCACTGACTTGTGCATCTTGCCGTGGACCCGATGACGCATCCCATTGGCTTTTGCGAAGTCACCCATCTTTTTGATGTTGCGTTCAAGCGCATCCAGATCCACCACAAGACAAGGTGTCTGTACTTCACTTTCGCGCATACCAACCCGAGCCGGAATATCGTATCCGACCTCTAACTCATTCCAATTCACTAAACTGTTCATCATCTTTCTCACTTCATCCAAGGTAATCGATCTAAGTCGACATTTCCGCCGGTCACAATGACTCCAATCCGTCGGCCACGAAACACATCCTGATTCTTTAAAATGACTGCTAAGGGCACAGCACAACTGGGCTCCATGACAATCTTCAACCGCTGCCATGTGAGTTTCATGGCTTCAATGATCTCTTCTTCTGAGGCTGTCAAAACGTCCGCAACATAATGCGAGACAAAGTGCCAAGTATTGTCTTTCAACGGTACTTTTAAGCCATCAGCAATGGTCACAGGCGCATCATCAGCGATAATGTGACCGGCTCGAAATGATCGAGCCGCATCATCAGCCTGCATGGGCTCTGCTGCGAAGATCTCAATCTTTGGTGCGAGATGGCTGACGGTTAAACACGTTCCTGAAATCATGCCGCCTCCGCCAATTGGCGCGACGATAGAATCCAACCCATCTACAGCCTCGAGCATTTCTGCCGAACACGTCGCTTGTCCCGCAATCACTCGGGGATCGTTGTAGGGATGCACAAATTCGGCACCAGTTTCTCGTTGAATCTCAGCGAAGACTGCCTCTCGGCTCGTCGTTGAAGGCTCGCACTCGGTGATCAACCCACCATAGCCTCGAACAGCATCTTTTTTCGCCTGAGGCGCAGTCTTTGGCATCACCACATGACAAGGAATTCCCCGTCGGCCTGCTGCGTAAGACAAACTTAACGCATGATTTCCCGATGAGTGTGTGGCCACTCCCAGTGCGGCATCCTCGTCAGTTAAACCAAAGACCGCGTTACAGGCGCCCCGAACTTTAAAGGCACCAGCCTTTTGGAAATTCTCACACTTAAAAAAGAGTTCCGCCCCAATCCGTTCGTTCAGATAGCTCGACGTCAAAATCGGCGTGTTGTGGACATAAGGAGCAATGCGCTGTCGCGCCTGCAACATATGATCGATGGTGAGATCAGCTGCTCCCACCACCTGCTCCATCCCAACACATTTCACTGGGTTCAATTGGTCTTCAATCGATGCATTCATCAGGCAACGTCCTCACAGGTGGCTGCTGTTATCACAGGTCGCATTGCATCTGCATTCAATGCAGAGCGATACCATTCTTGGGCCGCTGCGACTCCGCTACCGCTCACAATCGGATAATCCAAATCCCTCATTGCCATCTCAATCACGGCGAGCCCACTTAACGCCTGAGATTCAGACAGCATCCCGAGGTGGCCGATCCGGAAGGCTTGACCGGCCAGCTTGCCGAGACCAACGCCGAACGACATGCCGTACCTGGTGTATGCATGTTCGACAAGCCGATCCGCATTGAAACCCTCGGGAACCATGATGGTTGTGACCGTATCCGAGGCATACTGAAGATCCTCGCAACAAAGGTCTAAGTTCCAGGCGGCAGCCGCCTGTCGTACTCCCTCACCCATTTTAAAATGCCGACTAAATACCGCATCGAGGCCCTCGGTTAACAATAGATCAACTGAGTGTTGTAAGCCCGCTAGGAGTTGCATCGGAGGGGTATATGGGAAGCCACCCTGATGGGTCATTTGCGCCATTTGTTTAAAATCAAAAAAGAAGCGAGGAAGATCAGCTGTCTTACCTGCCTCCATCGCCTTGTCACTGACCGCAACGATGGCCAACCCAGCGGGCAACATTAATCCTTTTTGAGAGCCCGTGACCGCAGCATCGATGCCCCAGGCATCCATTTGAAAGTCCATCGATGCGATGGAACTGACTCCATCGACAAAAAACAGGGCACCATGTCCGGCTCGGTCGATTGACTCACGAATCGCTTTTAAATCGCTTCGTACGCCGGTGGCGGTCTCATTGTGCGTCGCGAGTACTGCTTTGATCGCCTGGTTTTGATCTGCACGCAAAGCCGCTTCGATCAGCGTTGGATCTGCTGGACCCGTCCAATCGCATTCAATCACGTCAACAATTAACCCGAAGGCTTCACACATCCGGATCCACTTATCAGAAAATACACCATGTCGGCAGGCCAAGACTCGATCACCTTTCGATAAGGTGTTGGCAATGGTGGCTTCCCAGCCGCCAGTCCCAGTTCCTGGAAAGATGAAAATATGACCAGCCTCTGTCGCGACGATTGACCGCAGTCCGGCAAATAATCGGGGGATCGATTGTGCAAACGCAGGTGATCGATGGTCGATCGTTGGTTGATCAATCGCCCGCCTCACCGATTCCGGCAAGTTGGTCGGGCCTGGGATAAACACTGGATTCGAGTGATTCATCAAATGCTCCTTTATATTTATGCTCGCACTTTACGGCCTCGCAACACTTCCGTATATTTATTCAAAATAGAAAACACTTAGTTTTTGGTAAAAAAATATTTAATATATTCAACAATTTAAATTTTCCAAAAACTGAATAAAAATAAAAAATGAAAAATTTTGATTGGGACTCGAAGGCCAAATTTAGGTCAAAGACGCATCCCGGGAGGACAAATGAGCACGACTGATATCAAGAAACCAAGGGGGCGGCCGCGTCAAACTGCGATCGAAAGTGCCCCCGCCAAAGCACTCGACAAGGGGTTAAGTGCACTCCGGCGAATCGCTGAATCAGATGGGATCTCCTTAAATGACTTATCGCTTGATCTTGAGATGCCACTCGCTACCCTGCACCGTTTGTTACTGACGCTCGAATCTCATGGCTTTGTTCGCCAATCGAAATCTGATGCAACTTGGTCGATTGGTATCGAGGCTTTTCGGGTGGGCAGCGCCTTCCCGAGGGCAGCCAAGCTGTTAAGTATTGCCCGACCTGTGCTCAAGGATCTTGCGTTAAAAACCGGTGAAACTGCCAATCTTGGTGTCATCGATCAGTCCGAAGTCATCTTTATCGCACAACATGAAACCCACCATGCCATTCGAGCATTTTTCAGACCGGGCTCGCGAAGCTCGTGGCACTCATCTGGCATCGGTAAAGTCATCGTGGCGTTTAGCGACCCACTTGATCAGCGATCACAACTGGAAAAAGCGCCCTTTGAGCAATTCACGCAACACACACTGGTTCAGGTGGATGAGCTCATTCAAGAGCTGAAACGCATTCGTAACGTCGGTTACGCATTTGATCAAGAAGAACGGTTTATTGGGATGCGCTGTATTGGCGCCCCCGTCTTCAACTCAAACAACCAAGTGGTTGCTGGGATTTCAATCTCTGGGCCCGTGGCACGCATGAGCGATGACCTCATTGTCCAACTCGGACAAGAGACCGCCCGACATGGCGAAGAAATCTCTAAACAATTAGGCGCTGGAGCAGATCATTAATCCAATGCTCAATCGGATCGCGTTCGATCATGAGACCCTTTCGGTCATGCAAGCAGCACGCAGGTCA
>QXYM01000098.1 GCA_009886945.1 Litorivicinus sp. | reverse complement strand
ATGTGAAAGGAGAGTTTCATGCGGTCTGTTTATCGTTCGTTTTGTGCGGGGGCTTTCGCTCTCATTGCGGTGTCTGCGTCAGCAGAGAGTACTTTTTCCCTCACATCGCTAACGCCTGATGTGGCCTTGAAGTTGGCAACTGCCGCTCGTGAGTCCTGCAATGAGCAGGGGTATCAAGTGGCAGTCGCAGTGGTTGATCGCAGTGGTTTATTACAGGCGTTTGTTCGCGATCGCTTCGCGACACCGCATACAGTCGAAGTCGCAGAACGGAAGGCATGGACTGCATTATCGTTTCGGATTCCAACGTCTGAGATGGAAAAGGCAACCAACCAAGAAACAACAATGATGGGGATCCGTCATGCCTCGAATGCCCTAATGGTTGGTGGGGGATTACCGATTGAAGCCGCTGGAAGTTTATTGGGTGGCATTGGCATTTCTGGAGCACCTGGTGGTGACTTGGATGAAGCGTGCGCCGCTGATGGACTATTAGCGATTGAAGACGAATTGCTGTTCTAAAAACATAGGGGCGTAAGCCCCTTTTTTATGGATTGACGACGGTCAAGCCGAAACTTTGCCAGGACTGCATTCCGCCTCGGTACCATTTGATTTTGTGTGCGGGATACCCAAGCGTAAGAAGAGTTCGGATATTCGTTGGCGATTGCCCACACCAGGCTCCATTGCAATACAGAATCAAAGTTTTGGCATTTGAATAATCCCACATGCCATCGAGTGGTATCGCACCAAACGTGCTTTCGAAAATATCCGAGATGGTAAACATATCTGACTTTTTGACAGACAACGTGGTCCAAGGGAGATTGATAGCGCCAGGGATCATGCCTTTTTCAGCCCAATCTGGAGTTCTTGAGTCGATCAAGAGACCGTCAATCTCACCGAAATTGATCTTCTCAAGCAGTGCCAGCAATTCGAGCTCACCGATGGTCTCAACGCCAGGAGCGAGATCCATGGGCTGGATGCAAAATGGCGGGCACGGTCTTGAAGTCAGCGCATAATCGGACACAATCGTATTCGAGTTATCTTGATTTCGTTGAATGATCACGGGCTGTCCCTGATGCATGACCTCTTGCTCCATGAGGGTTGATGTCAGACCGACCGGCTTCGCATGACTTCCTGCGAAAGCGATCGATGACAGGCTCAAAGCCGCAATGAATAATCCGATAAGTCGCATCTGTAACCTCCTTGGTGCACGCTTTGAATCTAAATACTCAAGCGACGCTTGTCTAGAACACCTTCATCTCTTCTCCACCATCTCACCCCGATTACTCCCATCTGTTACACGGCTTCTGGTTTGTAATGCACGCATTGAAACGAGGGGAGACTCACAATGAAACATGTATTGATTGCTGCAGGATTTGCGATGAGCGCGACGACTGGAGTTTTCGCGAATGACGATTCAAAGATGCCAGAACACATCGGATTTGGTTCAGGTGCTGCCGTGGGTGCAGCAGTTGCCGGTCCAGTCGGTGTTGTGATCGGAGGAACGTTGGGCGCACTCATTGGCCATGACGTTGTGCAAGAGCGAGTGCTGGCGCGGAAGAATCAGGAGCTTGCAGACTTGAATCGTGAAATCTCAGGAGCACGATCACAGTTGGCCCGTCTGAATGCCGAGCAAGCCAAGAGTCAGGCTGAAATGGCGGCATTTCGTGAGCTGTTGACAGACTTGTCGGTTGCTGTGCATTTCGATGTCAACTCAGCGATGACCGCTGGACAGTATCGCAAAGCACTGGAAGCGGTCGCGAAAGCATCACACTCGATTGATGGCCTGACAGTTCGCTTGATCGGTCACGCCGATCCACGAGGTACAGAGAATCATAACCAGCAGTTGAGTGAGGCACGAGCTTCGTCCGTCGGGCAGGTGTTGCAGGAGGTGGGCGCGTCTCCGATGACCATTCAGACCGAGGGTCGTGGCGAGACCGATGCGTTGGCCGATGGACAGTGTGGATTTTACGCCCTCGACAGACGCGTCGACGTTCAATTGAGTTTTGACAGGAAAACGACCCATGAAGGTCTTTATTCCGTACGTTGATGAGAGCTGGGGTGCTGATGCACCCCTTGTTCCCTTTAACCATCAGCTCATGCGCGTCGTTCGCTTGGAACCTGTAGGAGAAACAACCGATGCAGTCTGTCAGGTCATCATGGAAATTCAACCAGACCACGCCCAATATCATCTCGAGCCAAAAACGCGGTATGGTGACGCTCAAGGCTCGGGAACAACTAACCTTTGAGTTAACAGGAGGCGCGATGAACTCACATATCGTAGTGGTTGAGGACGATGTGGATCAGCTGGCCAACTATTCGTACGCGCTGACGAAAAAAGGCTTTACCGTTTCTGGCTACGAATCGGCTGACGAGATTCAGCACGCGCTATCTGGTCAGCCCAGTTTGGTGCTGTTGGATATTCACTTAGGCCGCGATCCCGACGCTGGATTTGGCATTTGTCAGTGGTTATTGGATCGCTATCCTGGCCTTCCGGTGATCTTCCTGACCAGCCGGACTGATGAGATTGACCAGATTTTTGGTTTGCGCTTAGGGGCCTGGGATTATTTAACAAAACCCATCTCGACGGCGCTTTTGGTCGAAAAAGTGGCGGCAGTATTGAAGCGTGCCAATCGCGCCCGGCGCGGTCTTGATACTGTATTAACCGATGGTGGTTTGATCGTTGATCCAGATCGTGCTCAGGTCTCATATTTTGGTGAACCTGTGAGTTTAACGGTCACTGAGCTTGCGATTCTTGAAGCCTTAATGCGTGCGGAAGGAGCGATCTTGACCTATGACCAACTCGCGGAGCGCACACGACAAACGGTGGTTACCAACAATACGTTGAGCACGCACATCAAGCACATCCGCCGGAAATTAAAAGCGATTGATAATTCATTTGACGCGCTAATTAATGTTTATGGGACCGGCTATCGTTGGGAGTCACCGCCTGGATGAAATTCAGTTTACGGATCAAACTCTTTTTGTTTGTTCCGGTGTTCGCCTTGGTGCCTTGGCTTGGCTACCAGACCTTTCAAAAGCTTCAGACCTTCGCCACCGAGGCCCAGTCTGAAGCTTTGCGCGTTTTGGCGCAGAGCCTCAAGCCTGAGCTGGATGCATTAGTCCGTCCCGATGCCCAACCGGGTCTCAGAATCACCCCCGAACCCATGCGTCGAGAACCGGTTTTGGATGGGTTTTTTGATGAATGGCCTGAGGCGAATGATGCGCTTGTCGATGAACGTATCCGCCTGAAAATTGGCCAGTTTGATAATCAGGTCGCTTTTGCACTTGAAGTCCGAGATTCGACACGGTTCTATCAAGAGCCACTGTTTGGGCGTTCTGAAGCCGTTCCCTTTGATGCGATCCGATTGCAGTTGAGTGATCGTCAATCGACCACGGTCGTTGAATTAGCCACAGAAGGATCAGGGGCTTTTGATGCCAAGGTGTCGAGTCAACCTTGGCCTTTGAGTAAAACGCTGCGAGTGACGTCATACTGGTGGGAATTTTCAGGCGGTTACCGACTGGAATGGGTGATGCCGGTGTCGCAGGTAATCAACCGGCAATTGCAGTTAAGCCAGATAGATCACAACTGGATTCAACCGAGCACGCGTCAGTATCAGTTCAGTATTCAGCCGCTGGCTGCGCGTGTGCAGCAGTTGGCGCGTCGGCTGTCTGGTGAGACACGACAGATCATGGTGGTGGATGCCGACGGCTATTTGATCGCGAAAACCACACCACCCGAGGAAATGCCTTCGTTGCTTCGCTCCGATGCCTGGCAATCGAACGCAGTGATGACCGACCAAGATATTCGGATCAACGTGCCCTTGATGACTGAAACTGGTCGTTATTCGGTATTGATTGCTGCACCCACCAGTGAAATCGTCGGCTCCGCTCAGCAGGCGCTGGTGACTTTGGCTTGGCAGACACTCGGTGTGCTTGGCCTTCTGATTTTTGGTCTTTCGATTTATTCCGGTCGTTTGGCTGAACGGATCACACGTCTCCGGAAAGAGCTGAAGTCCTATTTGGACGGGCGAGGGCGTTTTTCCCGCGAGCCTTCTCTCTCTGACGCCAAGACCTCAGATGAGGTCGGTGAGTTAAGTCGAGATATCGAACAAGTGTTGCGTGATCTTGCTCGCTACACAGCGTTTCTCGAACGGATTCCTCGGACGCTTCGTCATGAGCTCAGTAATCCCATGAGTGCGATTCAGACGAGTCTTGAATTGTTGTCAGATGAACAGGACCCAGAACAACAAGCGAGACTGCGAGCCACCGCCGAACGAGGCATTCAGAAACTCGAATCGACGCTTGCGAAAGTGACCGAAGCGGCAAGCCTTGAGGAGGCGTTGCGCGATGAAGATCAGCATCGCTTCAACGTCGCACGGATTACCCGAGATGCGGTGGCAAGTATCGAGCGAACGGTGTCGGATCGAACCTGGGTGACTGAAATCTCAGACGAGACCATCGTGATTCTGGGGAATGATCTGCGGTTTGAGCAAATGCTTGATAAGTTGTTGGATAATGCCTGTGATTTTACCCCCGAGGGAGGTGTCATCACCGTCGGCTTAAGTGATCAGATCAATTCTGTATCGTTGTGGGTGGAAAATGAGGGTTCTTCGCTTCAGGTTCAAGACCGCGTGGATGCCTTCCAGATGTTCTCGGGGACTCGGAATGACTCAACAGGATCTCACTTAGGGCTTGGTTTGTACGTGGTCCGCTTGATTGCAGAATCCATGGGTGGACAGGTTGCCATTGGCAATACAGAACGCGGAGTGCGTGTCGAGGTGACTGGTTTACAGGCCCCCTGAGGAGTGTCATCGTTTGTTCATATTTCTGTGATGGAGTGTCGACTGGATCACAGGAGTGAACGATGGTTGGGACGACGGATTTAGAACAGGCACTGGAACTTGAAGATATCTTTGATGAGCTTTATGAGCTCGAGCTCGAAGATGATCTATTGATCTCGAAGAAAGTTCGGGAAGTGTATCAATCGGCTCGTCCACCGGAGATGGACCGACGGCTGTATCTGAGAGAATTATTAAAACTGCAGCTTGAACTGATCAAGTTGCAAGACTGGGTGGAAGCGACTGGAGAGCGCGTTTGTGTTCTCTTTGAAGGTCGCGACTCTGCTGGAAAGGGTGGCGTGATTAAACGGATCACCCAGCGCTTGAATCCTCGCATTTGTCGAGTGGTTGCTCTGAATAAGCCGTCCGAAAAAGAACGCACACAATGGTACTTCCAACGCTACGTGGATCATCTTCCGTCTGGCGGCGAAATCGTTTTGTTTGACCGCTCCTGGTACAACCGTGCGGGAGTCGAGCGTGTCATGGGGTTTGCCAGTCATACTCAAGTGGATGAGTTTCTCTCCGATGCTCCCGAATTTGAGCGCATGATCGTCCGCTCGGGCGTTCGACTGGTGAAATACTGGTTCTCAATCACGGATGAAGAACAACAGTTGCGATTCCTGATGAGAATTCATGATCCCTTAAAGCAGTGGAAATTATCCCCGATGGATCTGCAGTCTCGGGTTCGGTGGGAGGAATACACCAAGGCCAAAGAGGCCATGTTTGTACGGACAAACATTCCGGAGGCTCCTTGGTATGTGGTTGAGGCTAACGATAAGCGACGCGCCCGCTTGAATTGCATTGATCACCTGCTTGGATTGATCCCTTATCAGGAGGTTCCGCGCGAAACGGTGACGCTACCGGAGCGAATGTCAGATCCGAACTACGAGCGAAGTGCCTTGCCGAGAGAGTTGTACGTTCCCGAAAAATACTAAGTGGTCCATCCTCTGGTATGCTCAAACTTTGGAGGATCGATGCGCATCAGTTGTCTTCAGTACACCGCAGAGCCTGATTTAGACCTGTCAGAGTTGCGGCTCTATCCATTGCTTGATGAAGCAGTGGCGGCTCGGGCGTCTGTTGCCTTGTTGCCTGAGTGCGCCTTATTTCTCTCATCAGATCAAGCAACGTCTCGAGCTCATGCGTTGGCGATTGACTCTCCACAAGTGGAGCGCCTGCGGAGTTATGCCAGCACCCATCGCATCACGCTGATCGTTGGGTCGTTGATTATGCAAATTGATGATCAGATTCTGAATCGCACGTTGGTGATCGACGCTGAGGGTCAAATCCAAACGTCCTATGACAAGATTCACCTCTTTGATGTCGATCTGGCATCGGGTGAGAGTTATCGTGAGAGCGCGTTATTTGATGCAGGAACCCATCCGCAGTTGACTCGAATCAACGACTGGAGTGTGGGGCTGTCGATTTGCTTTGATCTGCGTTTTCCATCGCTGTATCGGCACTATGCACTGGCTGGTGCCGAACTCATCGTCGTGCCGGCGGCCTTCACCAAAACCACAGGTGAAGCGCACTGGGATACCTTGTTGCGTGCGCGGGCGATCGAAAATGGATGCTTTGTTGCCGCTGCCGGGCAGTGCGGCGTGACCCAAGAAGGGCGTGAGACCTATGGACATTCGGTGGTTTACGACCCTTGGGGCCTTTGCTTGGGTAAGCTGGATGATTCGCCTGGTGTATTAACCATCGACATGGATCGATCCAAAGTTGGGACCGTTCGAGCGAGTGTTCCTGTGATGTCGCAACATCGCGACTTTAGGGCGTGACTCTGATGAGTTTGCCTCGGGTTGAGTCTGTCAGAAGATAAATCGCGCCATCGGGGCCTTGTCTCACATCTCGAATGCGTCCGACTGAGTTTTGTAATAGCCGTTCTTTCTGTTTGAACTGTCCATCTTCAAAGACCAGTCGAACCAGCATCTGGGCTTTGAGTGCACCGACAAATAGACTGTTTTGCCATTCGGGGAAACCTTGCCCGATGGAAAACGCCATACCAGAGGGTGCGATGGAAGGGTTCCAGTGAAGGAGTGGTTGTTCGAGACCTTCTTTTGCAACGCCTTCGCCAATTGCGGTCCCGATTCCATAATTGCGACCATAAGTGATGGTTGGCCAGCCATAGTTGAGACCGGGCTCGATCCGATTGATTTCATCTCCACCCTGTGGGCCGTGCTCGTGGGCATACAGCACGCCATCGGCGTCAAACGCGAGACCTTGGGGATTGCGGTGACCAATTGAATACAACTCAGGTCGATATTGAGAATCACCCACCCAAGGGTTATCAGGCGGGAGGCTTCCATCTAACCGCAGACGCACCACTGATCCAGCGGTATCGGTGGGATCTTGAGCTCGCTCTCGGTCACCACGATCACCGATGGTCAAAAACACATGCTGATCGGTTAACGCCAATCGACCACCGAAATGATGACCTGAGTCCGTGGTCAGGGACTGAGAAAACAGTTGTTCCACATCCAATAATTGATCATCAATCAGTCGCCCGCGCCAGAGTTCTGTGCCAGTGGTGTTGTCTGAACGAGTGCCTGACAGGGCCAGATACACCCAAAGATCGTTGTCAATTCGTCTGACACGCACATCAAGGAGGCCACCCTGACCACGAGCTGTGACTGCTGGCACGTTGTTGATGGTTTGGCGTGTGTTGGAGGCGAGATTGATGAGCAGTAAGCGGCCTCCGCGCTCAGTGATAAGAACTTCCTTGTCACTGATCCAGTCCACCGACCAGGGCCGGTCTAATTCTTCGAGGATCGTTGTGACGCGCGGCGATGCAGTGACAGCGAGGCTGAATGCGAGAAGCACGCCTGTCATCATCAAGACGAAATATCGGGTGTATGGAAACATCAGCTCTCCGAGAATACTGACAGAAATATGCCGATGGACCTATCGATTTTCAAGCACTCCACGTACTCTTCGATCAGTGCATGAGATGGAGGCACGTGAAATGAAACAGTGGATGATTAGTGGCGTCTTGATGGTGGCTTTAACTGGTTGCGCATCGCAGGCGATCGATGAAATGAATGTGGGTTTAGGAAATGCCATGGGCCAACACATCAGCGGCCTTGAACGTGCGCTTGGGAAGCCTGCAGAAGTCGTGCGTGAAGGCAACCAAACACATTATCGCTGGTTTAAAGAAAGCCACATTGAACCCTGCAATGTGGACGCATGGGCGGATGTGGAAGGGCTAATCAGAAAGACCCGTTGGAGCGGCTATCGTGGTGCATGTGAAGAATTCGCAGGTGGATTGAGCCGGGTGTTTCCAGGCCAATAAGAGGATTTGTGTGACCGATGCGGGCGGCGCCACCCAGTCTGTGGGAAGACTTTGTGGGCGATCAGTTTCGGTTGGATGATTTGCATCGGTCTGCGATGAGAGCTTGCATTAAAACTCCATTTTGCCAATGGTCTGGCGAGTAAATCGCACAGTTGGTGGCCGGCGAGATTCGCTCGTTTCGGGATGAATAATGGATCGAGTGGGAACTGACTGAAGTCGGGCAAATGATGTCCAAGAGGATTGGCTTGTTTGAGGATTTGATCAAACTCAAGTCCGGCTGCCCGGTCATGTCGTTTACCGCGGCTTTCGAAGATGACTTGCGTCAGTCGTTGACTTTGGTTGTTGGCCGCCAAAAACTGACGCGTCCGTTCTAAACAAAAGCGGATCGCAAGATCATAGGGGTCAAAGGGGTGTGCGTACCGTCGAGTCAAGGCGATTTTGTCAATGCAGGCGCTGATGACTGCAACGTCGGTCTGTTCAATCCAAGCCAGTAACTCCCGCATCCAACGTGAATAGACGTCGCCATCGGCGAGGATTGCAAATGCTCCCGTTTGACGACGCATCTCGGATTCGTGGAGGATGAGATCGGCGTGACCGAAAAAATCGATTTTGAGTTGGTGTAATTGCGGTACAACGAAGTCGATGTAATGGTCCTTTCGGATAAGACAGAACACCAGATTCAACATGGGAAATCGGGGGTCGATGGGATCAAGATTGGCATCACCTGATTCATCGACAAACACGACATAATCGCCAATGGTTGAGCGAGAATCGAGAGACTCGAAGTCTGTACAAGTGCTTGTAGGCCCCTGAATGCCTGAGTTTTGAGAAACAATGAACCGGTTCATGCGCAATCCTCCTGTCGACAGGTTAGTCCGTTCGTCAGGGCATCCGTTGAATCTGCGAGAGATTGCTGACGCATTTGTCAGTATCGAAGAGTTTGTGTGTTGCAGGTGCGAAAAATTTACTGAAATTTGAGTTTGAGTCTGGCGATTCGACCCAACTCTTCTTATAATCATCCACCGCTATCGGCATAGGTTCTTATGCCATTAAGTTTGAACGCCTTCTGAATGCGTCGGAAATTTCAAGGTAGGAATGGACTCGATGATCGAGATCAAAACTGGGCTGGATTTGCCCATCAAAGGATCACCCAAGCAGGAAATCGGAGAAGCCAATGCAGTGACACGTGTCGCGATTGTCGGCTCTGACTATCCTGGAATGAAACCCACGATGCTGGTTCAGGAGGGTGATCAGGTGAAATTGGGTCAGCCGTTGTTCGCTGACAAAAAGAACGAGGGCGTTCTATTTACGGCTCCTGGGTCTGGCGTCGTCACGCAGATTAACCGCGGAGAACGCCGAGTCTTCCAATCCGTTGTGATTGAACTGGATGGCAAAGAGACGGCGGTCTCCTTTCATGCGCACGCCGATCTGAGTGCCTTGGATCGAGAGGCGGTGGTTGCGCAATTGGTTGAAAGCGGCCTTTGGACCACCATCCGTCGTCGTCCTTACGAAAAAATTCCAGCGATTGACGCAGTGCCTCATTCGATTTTCATCAACGCGATGGATACCAATCCGTTAGCAGGTGATCAGGCGTTGGCGATTGCGCGGCAACCGGATGCCTTTGTCGATGGAATTACTGTGATCTCGACGTTGACTGAGGGGTCAGTGTTTGTGTGCCGAGCACCTGATGCATCGTTTGATACCGGGACGGCGACCGTTGAGACATTCGCAGGCAAACATCCGGCAGGACTGGTTGGTACGCACATTCATCACCTTGATCCGGTCGGTGAAGGAAAAGAGGTCTGGCACTTATCTGCGCAGGATGCGATCGCAATCGGACGTTTGTTTAAAGACGGCGTGTTATCAACAGAGCGTGTGGTGAGTTTGGCCGGCCCCTCTGTGAAGCAGCCACGTCTCGTGGTGACCCGGGTTGGAGCTTCGCTTGAGGATTTGACTGCTGGTGAACTGATCGATGGTCAACATCGCGTGGTCTCGGGGTCGATTTTAGGTGGTCGGACGGCTGCTGGTGTTTCTGGGTATCTCGGTGGTTACCATCAACAAGTGTCAGTGTTAGAAGAAGGCACTGAGCGCGTTCCATTTGGTTGGTTGTCACCTGGAACCAATAAGCATTCGGTGATGGGGATTTATCTGTCCAAATTGATGCCGAAGAAACTGGTTGACTACACCACCAATACCAATGGATCGCCGCGTGCGATGGTGCCGGTTGGAGCCTATGAGAAAGTGATGCCTTTGGATATTTTACCGACGCAGTTGCTTCGCTCGTTGATTGTTGGCGATACCGACATGGCGGTGAAACTCGGTGCACTTGAATTGGCAGAAGAAGATCTCGCGCTGTGCACCTATGTGTGCCCAGGGAAATATGAATACGGCCCGATTCTTCGGGACAACCTCACAACAATTGAGCTGGAGAGTTGATGATGTCACTACGTGCATATCTCGACCGCATTGAGCCAAACTTCCACCCAGGGGGTAAATACGAGAAGTTTTACGCGCTCTATGAGGCAGTGGATACGATTTTTTACGCACCAGGAACGACGACGAAGTCGTCGGCTCACGTGCGTGATGGGATCGATTTGAAACGGATCATGATTACGGTTTGGTTGTGTACCTTTCCGGCGATCTTCTTTGGTGCCTACTTTTTAGGCCAGAACGCCTCGGAAGCCATTGCTGCTGGTGCCATGGCGCCTGATGGGTTACGGGGAGCCTTCATTGAAGGGTTGGCGGGTGCCAACTATTGGATGAATCCTTCGCTCTGGACCAACCTGGTTTATGGGTTTGCGTATTTCCTACCGATTTATGCCACCGTATTTATTGTTGGTGGATTCTGGGAGGTATTGTTCGCCTCGGTCCGTGGACACGAAGTGAACGAAGGATTTTTCGTCACCTCGATTCTATTCTCATTGACTTGTCCGCCGGATTTGCCGTTATGGCAGGCGGCACTCGGGATCACCTTCGGCGTGGTGGTCGGCAAAGAAGTCTTCGGCGGGACCGGTAAGAATTTCTTGAACCCGGCATTGACTGGACGTGCATTCTTGTACTTCGCCTATCCAGCGCAGATCTCAGGCGATGCCGTTTGGGTGGCTGCTGACGGGTACACAGGTGCATCAGCACTGGGCATGATGGCGCAAGGTGGCGTTGAGGCGTTAGCGTCAGCGAATCAAGTGATCTCGGACTTTACCTGGTTTGATGCTTTCATTGGTAATGTCCCGGGTTCGATCGGTGAAGTATCGACCTTCGCCATCTTACTTGGCGGGGCGGTTTTGTTGGTGCAGGGAATTGCTAACTGGCGAATCGTGTTGGGTGTGTTCCTCGGAATGGTCCTGACATCACTGCTATTTAACGGCATCGGCTCTGACACCAACCCGATGTTCAATGTGCCGTGGTACTGGCATTTGGTTGTTGGTGGTTTCGCCTTCGGTATGATCTTCATGGCGACAGATCCTGTCTCTGCATCCATGACCAATGCCGGTAAATATTGGTACGGCGGTCTCATTGGATTGATGGCGGTACTCATCCGAGTGGTAAACCCAGCATTCCCAGAAGGGATCATGCTGGCGATTTTATTCGGTAACTTATTTGCGCCATTGATTGACCACTTTGTGGTCCAGGCCAACATCAAGCGAAGGGAGTTGCGCAGTGTCGTCCAGTAATGAATCCACCCAAAAGACCGTCACGGTCGCATTGGTTTTGTGTTTGGTGTGTTCGATCATTGTGAGTGCGGCGGCCGTGATTTTGAGGCCAGCACAAGCAGTAAATGAAAAAGCCAACATGCAGATGAATATTTTGCAGGCAGCCGGTCTTTACGATCCTGAGCAATCGATCGCTGATCAGTTCCAGATTGTGACGACGCGACTGGTGAATATCGAGACGGGTGAGTTTGTCGAAGATATGGATGCTGAGCGGTATAACCAGCGTCGAGCAGCGAAAGATCCATCCATGAATCGTGAGCTATCCGGTGATGAAGATATCGCGTCAATTAAACGCCAAGCGAAGATCGCCAAAATCTATCTGATCGAAAATGGCGAACAGATTGAGAAAATCATCCTGCCGATCCATGGTTACGGCCTCTGGTCGACACTCTATGGATTTATGGCCTTAGAGGGTGATGCCAATACGGTCGCGGGACTTGGCTTCTACGAGCATGCCGAGACTCCTGGTCTTGGTGGTGAAGTGGATAATCCCAACTGGAAGGCTCAGTGGACCGGTAAGCAAGTCTACAAGGATGACGCCGTGGCCTTACGATTGGTCAAGGGCGGTGCGAATCGCTCAGATATGTATGGCGTCGACGGTCTCTCAGGAGCGACATTGACGTCGCGCGGGGTCGATAATTTATTGAAATTCTGGATGTCAGACTCGGGCTTCAAGCCGTTTCTGGATAATTTGAAACAAGGACGGATCTAATGGCGAAAACGAAAGAACTGTTGTTCGACCCGGTCGTCAACAATAACCCGATCGCGCTTCAGGTACTGGGTATCTGTTCTGCGCTTGCGGTGACATCGAGTATGTCGGTGGCGTTTGTGATGTCACTGGCTGTGATTGCAGTGACTGCCTTTTCAAACTTATTTGTCTCGGTGATCCGTTCTCAGATTCCAAGCTCGATCCGAATCATTGTACAAATGACGATCATCGCGTCGTTGGTGATTGTGGTGGATCAAATTCTCAAAGCCTTTGCTTATGAAATCTCAAAGCAATTGTCGGTCTTCGTGGGATTGATTATCACCAACTGTATTGTGATGGGTCGCGCGGAAGCCTTTGCCATGAAGAATGGTCCTCTGGACTCTTTTATCGATGGGATTGGTAATGGTCTTGGCTATGGTGTGATTTTGATGGTGGTTGGGTTCATTCGGGAATTGTTTGGATCCGGTTCGGTTTTTGGCATCGAAATTTTGACCAAGGTCACGGAAGGTGGTTGGTACTACACCAACGGGATGATGTTACTCCCACCATCGGCGTTCTTTATTATTGGCTTTTTAATCTGGGGAATTCGCGCGTGGAAAACGTCTCAGGTCGAAGCTGATGAGTTCAAAATCGCACCAAACAGTAAGATGAAGGAGGCTTAAGATGGAGCATTACATCAGCCTCTTTGTGAAGGCGATTTTCATTGAAAATATGGCGCTCGCATTCTTCTTAGGAATGTGCACATTCTTAGCGCTCTCCAAGAACATCAAAACCGCAGTCGGTTTGGGTATTGCAGTCATCGTCGTGCTTGCGATCACCGTTCCTGTGAACAACCTGATTCTGACTGGGTTATTGAAAGAAGGCGCATTAACCTGGATCTCTCCAGAGTTAGCCAATGTGGATCTGAGATTTTTGGGGCTTTTGTCCTACATCGGTGTGATTGCAGCCTTAGTGCAGATCCTCGAGATGTTCTTGGATAAGTATGTTCCTGCGCTCTATAACGCGTTAGGGGTATTCCTGCCATTGATTACCGTGAACTGTGCCATTTTGGGCGCCTCTTTGTTCATGGTTGAGCGAGATTACAATTTTGGTGAGTCAGTGGTTTATGGCTTAGGTGCTGGTGTCGGTTGGGCACTGGCGATCACGGCACTGGCAGGTGTCCGTGAAAAGTTGAAGTACTCGGATGTACCGGATGGCCTCAAGGGATTGGGTATTACGTTTATCACAGTTGGACTGATGTCACTTGGCTTTATGTCCTTCTCTGGCGTATCACTCTAAGGAGCATAGAACGTGGAAAATATGACCATTATCCTGGGCGTTGTGATGTTTACCGTGGTCGTGATCGGCTTGGTGGCTGTCATTTTGGCTGCCCGGTCGAAGCTCGTGTCTTCTGGAGACGTGACGATTACCATCAATGACAATCCGGATCAGAGCATTCAGGTGCCAGCCGGCAGTAAATTGATGAACACACTGGCTGATGCCGGGATTTATCTCCCATCAGCCTGCGGTGGTGGGGGCTCATGCCAACAGTGTCGCTGTGTGATTAAGTCAGGCGGTGGCGATATTCTGCCAACCGAAGCATCTGCCTTTACCAAAGGTGAAGTGAAAGAAGGCTGGCGTTTATCCTGTCAGGTTGCTGTGAAGCAAGACATGAATATTGAAGTCGAGCCCGAACTCTTTGGTGTGAAGCGTTGGGAGTGTGAGGTAGTGTCGAATCCTAACGTCGCAACCTTCATCAAAGAACTAACGCTGAAACTCCCTGAGGGTGAAAACGTGGATTTCCGTGCTGGCGGTTACGTTCAGCTCGAAGTGCCGCCTCATCATGTCAAGTTTTCGGACTTTGAGGTGGAAGAGGAATACCGTGGTGATTGGGAGCGGTTTGGATTCTTTAATCTCGAG
>QXYM01000097.1 GCA_009886945.1 Litorivicinus sp. | reverse complement strand
CGCATTACATTGCTGCCTGAATGGCTGCGACGAGTTGCGCCTTTCCGTCAGCTGCTGACGTATCGGAGTTGAAATAGTTAGTCGCGACATCGGTGATCGCACCGGCGACAGCGCCAGGAACAGCCATTCCATGCGCAAAGCTTGGTACCAAACCGCCTGACTGCGCAGTGGATACAAACGCATTCATCGAATCGTGAGCACAGGTATCAAATTTGGCGCGAGCCATACCCAAACGCGCAGGAATCGAGCCTTTGTTCAGGTTGAAGACTTCTTGGAAGTTAGTCCCTAGAATTTCTTCCGCCATGGCTTTCTGAGCGCTTTGCTTGTTCACATCTGACTGCTGGAAAAACGCGAATGAATCGACGTTAAAGGTAAATCCATCAGAGGTGCCAGGCGCTGCAACACAGACAAAATCGGTACCCACATTTTTACCGGCAACCGCAAACTCACCTTTTGCCCAGTCGCCCATGATCTGCATTGCTGCTTCACCGTTGATCACCATCGAAGTCGCCACGTTCCAATCACGGCCTGGAGCGTTGGCATCGATGAACTGACGGAGTTCGCCAAATACTTTGAACACCTCATCGGTGGTTGAGCTATTTAATGCATCCATATCAAGTTCAACAAAGGCTTTTTTGTAGTACTCAGCACCACCAACACCCAAAACCACCGCTTCAAAGACCGTATTGTCCTGCCAAGCTTGACCACCGTGCGCTAGCGCAATGTATCCCGCATCCTGGATTTTCTTTGCTTGAACCATGAAATCAGCCCAAGTGGTTGGAATGCTTGCGCCGGCTTTACGGAAGACTTCTGGGTTTGCCCACAACCAGTTGACGCGATGCACGTTAACTGGAGCCGCAACGTACTTCCCTTGGTATTTCATGACGTCTGAAACCACACCAGGCAAGACGCCGTCCCAGTTATTCTTCTTAGCCACGTCATCGATCGATGCCAAGAATCCGAGCTCACCCCATTCTTGAATATCTGGGCCTTTGATTTGTGCGGCAGTTGGGGGATTACCAGACACTGCTCTCGACTTTAAAACAGTCATGGCGTTCTCACCGCCACCACCGGCGACAGCAAAGTCTTGCCAAGATACGCCGCGCTTCTCCAAGCTTGACTTTAATGACGCAACACTTTTCGCCTCGCCACCGCTGGTCCACCAATGGAGTACTTCAACTTCAGATGCCTGAACTGGCAACGCAACTAGGGATGCAGCCGCGAAACAGGCTGCGATCGAACGATTCAACATAGTTTATACCTCTTATTTTTGCCGTTTATCGACAACACAAGAGTACTGATCTGAATGTGTCTAATATTTCAATTTGTGACAAAGTGTGACAGGGGAAGTCGAACCGTCACCACCAGACCCCCACCATCACGATCGTCAAGTGCAATGACACCGCCATGTAACTGCACGATTGTCTTGGCAATTCCAAGCCCCAAACCCACGTGAATCGAACTGGGCTTTTGTCCAGACCGAAAATAGGGTTCAAAAACCATTGATTTTTGGTCGTCCGGAATACCTGGGCCACGATCCATGACTCGAACAATCACGGACTCGCACGAGGCGTCCTGTGACGCTTCAATATCCACAGATCGGCCGTAGTGCAATGCGTTGTCAACTAAGTTCGTAAACAGTCGTTCGATACTCAATGGACGACATTCAATCACTAGCGTCTCCGGTACATCTAATGAAAATGGCAACCCTGCGACTTCCGCCGCCTCGAGACTGTGCGCTAAAACGCCCACCAGATCGACACGCTCGGTATTCTCGTGGATCGCTGCATCCTTCACCATCTGCAACGAAGCCTTCACCATGGTCTCCAGGTCATCAAGGTCCTGTAACAACTTCTCCTTGACCGCTGTGTCAGACAGCATTTCAACGCGCAACTTGGCTTTAGTCAGCGGAGTTTTAAGGTCGTGCGAGATCGATGCAAACAATCGCTCTCGGTCCGCAATAAACTTTTGAATCCGCTGACCCATGACATTAAACGCATGGATGGTGGACTGCATCTCAGAGGAGCCTTGAGCGGGCAAAAATTGGTAAGCATGACCTCGACCGAGTTGATCGGCATACCGTGACAACAGTCTCAGAGGCCGAACCACTGACCGGACCAACAATGTTGTTAACACCAAGATGGTCAACGAAATCAACACTGTGGTCAGAAGACGTTCACCGGTGAACCAGCGAAATCCATACAACGACTCTCCATTGGGGAATTGTGTCGCAAGGTAGGCCCATTCATCAGTGTTCAGGCGCAGCTGCACAACAACAACCGGACTCTCATCACCAGGATCGATGAGCGCGAAGCGTTGCCACTTTGGAGGCAAGTTCACCATCAGATTATCACCAGATAAAATCCGCAGATCGTCAAATCGAACAAAACTAATTTGCAAATCATTTTTGATGTTGATCTCACCACGGATTGAGGCGTCGATCATTGACCGCACCCGCTCAATCGTTTGCGTTTCAGGAACGCTAGCCAGAGGAATGAGTTGCGAATTGATGGACACGAAGAAACGGGTCCCTCCCATATCCCGCAATTGATCCAACACAATGTGACGATACTCTCTGGGAAGTCTTGAGAAGAACTGGATTGTTTGACCGATACGAGCACCCATATTCATCGAGACCTCTGAAATTCTCAGGCGCTCTTCTGTTTTTAACTGCTGACCCCAGATCCAGATACCCATCCCCTGAGCCACCAAAATTCCCAAAAACAAAATCACCGTCATGCGTGCGACGATTGATTGTGGAAGGATTCGGTCGAATATCGATTGCAAATGCATCATATGGACAAGACGTAGCCTTTACCTCGGACCGATCGAATCAAATCACTCGATGACGCCGATTTGAGCTTCTTTCGGAGTCGACTGACCAAGGTATCGATGGAGCGATCAAAAGGAGAAACACCATGGCCCTTGAGCGCCAATGAGATTTGATCTCGGGACAACACCGATCCTGGACGATTGTAGAACAATTGCAACAAGTCAAATTCCGCCCCCGTCAGGTCAATCGCTTGACCTTGCCAAAAACTTCGTCGATCCGACTGGTTGATGGTCAATTGCCTAGATTCGTGAACATTGGGTTCAACACGCCTCAACAAGGCTTTGATTCTCGCCAATAGCTCTCTTGGGTTAAAAGGCTTCCCCATGTAGTCATCAGCCCCTAATTCGAGGCCAAGAATGCGATCCACGTCATCGGCTGCGGCTGTGAGCATAATAATGGGGATAGACGATTTCTCTCGCACCTTCTGACACACGGAGAATCCATCCATTCCAGGAAGGCCAACATCCAAAACAACCAGACCAATCGCTGTTCGATCAGAGTCCAAAAAGGCTTCACCGGAGACAAACAATGAGGATTCATAACCGTTGGTTTTCAGGTAGTCCCCAATAAGAGACCCCAACTCGGGATCATCGTCGACAATCGC
>QXYM01000096.1 GCA_009886945.1 Litorivicinus sp. | reverse complement strand
GCTGGATGTAGCTGTGAAAAATGCGGCAGTCATGGTGGACACGCCGATGCGGCAATGACCAATGAAGAGATGGTCGGGCGAGTTGTAGAGAGTGCTATCGTGAGATCAACGTTCGGCCACAATGAGATGTCACGTCGATCCTTTCTGGGCGCCGTGGGTGGCGGAACAGCTGCGGCCATCTTGGGAAGTATGCTACCGATGGAAAAAATTAAGGCAGCTGTCTTAGAGAATCTCGGCCCTCCTGAGAAGAAAGACCTGAATATCGGATTCGTTCCGATCACCTGCGCAACTCCAATCATCATGGCCCAGCCAATGGGGTTCTATGAGCGCTACGGACTGAATGCCAAGGTGATCAAGACAGCCGGTTGGGCTGTGGCCCGTGATAAGTCACTCAATGGAGAATATGACGCGTCGCATATGCTAACACCCATGCCCCTAGCGATGACACTCGGTGCAGGCTCGTCAGCAGAGCCTTACATTATGCCCGCGGTAGAAAATATTAACGGTCAGGCGATTGTTCTCTCAAATCAGCACCTCGACAAACGCGACCCGAAGCAGTGGAAAGGGTTTACGTTTGGTGTGCCGTTCGAATACTCGATGCATAACTTCTTACTGCGTTACTACGTCGCAGAGTATGGCTTAGATCCGGATAAGGATATTCAAATCCGTGTAGTTCCACCGCCAGAGATGGTCGCGAATCTGAGGGCGGGTAATTTGGACGGTTACTTGTCACCTGATCCGTTTAATCAACGAGCTGTTTGGGAGAAGATCGGATTCATTCACACCTTAACGAAAGATATTTGGGAAGGGCATCCTTGTTGCGCCTTCGCCTGCTCGGCCAAGTTTGCTGAGACGATGCCTAATACCTATGGAGCGCTTCTCAAAGCGATCATTGATGCGACTCAGTACGCATCTAAAACAGAGAATCGGAAAGAAATCGCTGAGGCAATTAGTCCTACCAACTATTTGAATCAGCCAGTACCTGTGGTCGAACAGGTCTTAACAGGGCGCTACGCAGATGGATTGGGCGCTATTCAAAATGTGCCAGATCGAATCGACTTTGATCCGTTCCCATGGCATTCGATGGGTGTCTGGATTCTTACCCAGATGAAGCGTTGGGGTTATATCGACAAAGATATCGATTATCACCAAGTTGCGGAACAGGTTTACTTGGCCTCGGATGCTTCCAAAGTAATGACTGACCTTGGTTATCCGTCACCAGATAAAACGTACAAGCTCCATACGATCATGGGTAAAACGTTTAATCCTGCTGAGCCGGAAGCCTACGTCAACTCATTTACGATTAAACGGAGCTAACACAATGAGTGCCTTCCAAACACGTTCTTTAGTTTTGTCGATATCGATACTGGTCTTTTTGTTGGGAATTTGGGAGATGTCCATTCCGGCAAAAGAAGCGGTTGGAGAGTTGACAGAGTATGAGATCTTGATGGGAGGCGCAGCTCCTAAAGCGGGTGTGCCACCTCCATCCGAGATCTTTCTGAAAGCTTTTAACGAGCTATCAAACCCATTTTATGATGCCGGTCCAAATGATAAGGGGATTGGAATTCAGATCGGGTATTCGCTCTATCGAGTTCTTACCGGATATGGTCTCGCGGCTTTAATAGCGATCCCACTCGGCTTTCTAATTGGCATGTCACCGTTGATGTATAGGGCGTTAGATCCCTTTATTCAGGTGTTACGGCCTATCTCACCACTTGCTTGGATGCCGCTTGCGCTTTTTATTATTCAAGACAGCGAGGGCAGCGCAATCTTTGTGATCTTTATCTGCTCGATCTGGCCGATGTTAATCAACACGGCATTTGGTGTCGCAGGTGTCCGAAAAGACTGGGTAAATGTTGCAAAAACCCACGAGCTCAGTGTGTGGAAAACTGCGTACCTCGTCATTCTTCCTGCAGCAGCTCCAACAATTTTGACAGGAATGCGAATTTCAATAGGAATCGCCTGGCTGGTCATCGTAGCTGCAGAAATGCTAGTTGGCGGAACAGGTATTGGTTATTACGTCTGGAATGAGTGGAATAACTTGGACCTTACGTCAGTCATCTTCTCAATTCTTATGATCGGAGTGGTCGGGATGATACTCGATGCAATCTTCGGTCTTCTTCAAACCCGCGTTACATACCAGGAGTAATCAAATGGCTACAAGCTTTTTGAGCATAGAAGGGCTTACACAGAAATATCCAAGCCCTGAGTCGGGTGAACTAACAGTATTTGAAAACCTCAACTTTAAGGTTAATCAGGGCGAGTTCATCTCAATAATTGGTCACTCCGGTTGTGGTAAATCGACAATCCTGAATGTACTCGCAGGGCTCGATGAAGCGTCATCCGGTGCTGTCATTATGGAAGGGCGGGAGGTTTCTGGTCCCAGTCTGGACAGAGGGGTGGTTTTCCAAAACTACTCCCTCCTACCGTGGCTATCTGCGTTGCGCAATGTCACATTTGCTGTTGAGTCTCGATACTCTGAGTGGTCTAGCGAGCAGGTCAACGAGCATGCAATGAAATACTTGAGCTTGGTCGGGCTGAACGGGGGCGTCGAGCAAAGAAAGCCATCACAGCTGTCGGGGGGTATGAGGCAGAGAGTGTCTATTGCCCGTGCGTTTGCCACTCAGCCGAAGCTATTACTTCTTGATGAACCG
>QXYM01000095.1:36121-40128 GCA_009886945.1 Litorivicinus sp. | reverse complement strand
CCGGCATTCCCTCAGGACCACCAACAGGGGCAATTACCAAGCTCATGGCCGGTAATGAGGGAAAATTCACAATTCTTGATGTGACCGCTGATGAGGCGAAGAAGCTTGACGGTGGTCGGATGCTTTGGACCCCTTATACCATTAAGGCCGGAACCTATCCCGGACAGTCGAAAGACATTAATACTGTTGCCCAGCCTAACTTTTTGGCGGTTAACGCAAATGTTGATGACAACCACGTCTATCTATTGACCAAGACGATGTATGAAAATCTGCCATTTTTGCAGGCGATTCATCCAGCAACAAAAGCGATGGCAATTGAAAAGGCAATGGCCGGATTACCGGTACCTCTTCATCCAGGTGCGGCGAAGTATTATCAAGAAGTGGGCTTAACCGTTCCTTCACACTTGATCAGCAAATAATGATTGATTCCTAAGGCTGGATATCCAGCCTTAGGGCTTTCATCGACCCATGAGTTCATCAGAGTGTTCCGTTAAGCCTGTGATCGCCAATCGCGATGACTGGTTGTCGCTTGGGCAGGAAACGACCCCAAAGACTTGGGTGCAATGGGTTTTTATTGCGTTTGCGGTGGTCTTTGCGTTTTGGCATGTGGCCACGAATCTTCTCATTAATGAATCCGCTCTCTGGCAAAATGCGATCCATTTCGCGGGTTTTGCGGTCTTAGCCAGCGTCATTTTTCCTGCACGATTATTCGGACGTCAGTCATTGGCTTTTGATTTGGCGTTTGGGCTCATGGTCGCTTGGGCTGCGTGTTGGGTGATCGCTTCTGAGTCGAGAATTTATGCCGACACGCTTTCAGTGACTGGCCAGTCATGGCAATTTAGTCTCTGGGATTGGTTTGCTGGTGGTCTTCTGATCGTTGCTGCGATCGATTTCTCCCGGCGGGTCTCCGGTTGGGTGATTCCGGCGCTGATCATCTTCTCTGTTTGTTACATTTTGTTCCTTGGAGAATCTCTACCTGGCGTGTTTCGAACAGCCAGTCTGCCCCTCGATGATGTGTTATTTCGAACCATCTTCAACGATGAAGGGCTGTTTGGCATTCTCGCGACGATTTCGTCATCCAATATCACTTTGTTCATGATTTTCGGTGGGTTTCTGGTGATCTCAGGCGCCAGTGATTTTGTCATTGAATTATCCAAAGTGGTTGCTGGGCGCGTGCGCGGTGGCGCGGCTTTTGTGGCGGTGTTGTCGTCCGCGCTGACCGGTACCATTAGCGGATCTGCGGTTGCCAACACAGCGTCAACTGGGGTGATTACCATTCCTCTGATGAAATCCAGTGGATTCCGCGGTCGGTTCGCAGCCGGTGTGGAGGCGGCGGCATCGACTGGTGGGCAGCTGATGCCGCCGATCATGGGCGCCGGCGCTTTCGTGATGGCCAGTTACACATCCATTCCCTATTCAACCATCGTTGCCGTCTCGGTGATTCCGGCTTTGTTGTATTTCTTGTCAGTTGCTTTTGTGGTTCGGATTGAGGCGGTGAAGCATCGTGTTGGTGAGGGGATCGACATGACTGTGAGTCGAACCAAAATCATCGCGGGCGCTCTCACCTTTGTGATCCCTCTTTCAGTCATGATTTATTTTCTGATGTCTGGCGTGACACCATCGTTCGCAGCGTCTGCGGCGATCGCAGTGTTGATCTTGGTGTCATGGATTGCCTGGTTGATCGGGCAATGGACGGGTACCGAGGACTTACAAACGAATGTGATGAACTTGAAGCGCATCATTGACGCGTGTTTGTTGGGTATGCGCGGTGGAATTTTAACCGCAGTCTTGATGGTATCAATCGGTGTGATTAATAACGCCATTGTGACCAGTGGTATTGGGAATGGTTTTTCGCTCATGATTGCGCAGTGGTCTCAGGGTTCATTGGTCATTGCCATTCTCCTGATTGGCTTGGCGTCGCTCGTCTTGGGAATGGGATTGCCAGTCACCGCTGCCTACATCATTTTAGCCATTCTGTGCGCGCCAGCGTTGGCGGGTATTCTGTCCGATACCATCATCATCGAGAAACTCATTCATGGTTTGACCGATCCTGCGCAAGCCGCAATGTTCATGTTAGTTGACAGTCCGCATGCAGCCAAAGTCATGGTTGGTATGACCTTGGAGGAAGCCGCGAGTCTGATGTCGGCGATGCCTTTTGAAGTGGCGATGACAGTGCGTCCGATGCTGATCGAGGCGGAAACTCTGATGGGATTTTTGCTGGTCGCGCATCTGATTATTTTCTGGTTAAGTCAGGACAGTAACGTCACGCCACCGGTGTGCCTTGCTGCCTTTACGGCGGCCGGGATTGCTAAATCACCGCCGATGGCGACTGGGTTTCAGGCCTGGAAGGCTGCCAAGGGTCTCTACGTGATGCCGCTGCTGTTTGCGTATACGCCGCTCATCAATGGGACCTTTCTGGAGATGTGCCAGATTGGCTTCTTTGCTTTGTTTGGGATCTACGCCACCAACGCTGTGATTGCGCGATTTGCCGAGGGTCCCTTGGCCCTTTGGCATTGGCCGCTTCTGGTGACGGGGGGTGTGCTTTGTTATGTGCCCTTGGATCTACTGCTCAATGGTGTTGGAGCCATGTTGGTGACGTTGGTGGTTTGGTTGACCTATCGACAGAATCAATTCTTAACGGGCGACACAGCATCCTGATGAGATCTGTGTTTTAATTCTGCACAACGTGTATGGAACAGGAGTTTTGGAATGCGTTTTTTGTTGCTTGTCGGTTTGTGTAGCGTGTTGACCGGGTGTATCTCCATTTTCTGATATCGATCCATGCAGCAAAACCCCCATCGCATTCGTCTTGAAGCCAACCGAGAACTTCACGCCCGTCCTTTTCCGATTCTGAGTGCCACCTGTCGGTTGGTGCATCTGTGTGTCCGCGTATCCCCAACATCACGGGACGAAGTGCGAGCCTGGCTGAGAGAAAAAATTAAGGATTTCCCTGACGACTTCCAAGGCCATTGGGAGCGTCCGGGGGTGGATTCCTGGGTTCGTGTTGAGCGCCACACAGAGTTTGTTGCGATTACGCAGGTTGTTCCGGAAGGTTTGCAATTTACTGAAGTTGCCGATTCACAATGGATTGACCGATCACCACAAGATGTTCTTGTTCTGGCGAGAGTCTCGTCGTCGGTCGGCGGTCAAATGCCAGCAGACGTTGAGGCAGTGAGCACCTTGCGCGGTGGTGAGGTTGTGGCTGGGAGTAATTTTACCGAAGATAACGCAGGATTTACCTCGTGGACGGTCGCGTTTAAGAAAGATCCAGGCGATGAAGCGGCAGGGCGACTGTTGCAAATGATTCTGGAAATTGAAACCTATCGAACGCTTGCCGTGATGGGAATGGATCGAATCCGGGCTGTTCATCCGATCTTGCAGCGTGTCGCCAATCATCTTCCGAAAGAGATCACAGAGATGCTTGACCATGATGCGATGATGAAGACACTCGCTTCGCTGTCAGCCCAAGAAAGTGAATTGCATGCCGTCTGGGAAAAGCTCGCGTGGCGGATTGGGGCGAACCAGGCCTACCATGAATTGGTGTTTCAACGACTTGATCAGCTCAAGGCTCATGGTTTGGATGGATATGTTGGCATCCGTCACTTCTTGAAGCGTCGTTTGACACCTGCCGTGTCGACCGCTGAGACCGTGCTCCGTCGGCGGTCGGAACTCGCCGAACAGATTGATGAACGCGCCCAGTTGTTGCGCACCCAGTTACAGTTGAATCTGCAAAGTCAGACGCGAGATTTATTGGCTAACCTGGATAAGAGCGCCGAGCGGCAAATCCGATTGCAGTCGGCTGTTGAAGGGTTATCAACCGTTGCTATTGCCTATTATGCAGTGGGTTTGATCTCACCGACACTTGAGCCCTTTGTCGAGCCTGCATTCAAAGATTGGGTGAAGGCCGGTTTGGCGCCCGTCGTGATCGGTGTGGTGTGGTGGACCTTGTCACGAATTCGGAACAGGGTCAGTCACAACACCTAGCTTTCGTGCCTCATCGGCGGTAA
>QXYM01000095.1:0-36111 GCA_009886945.1 Litorivicinus sp. | reverse complement strand
TCTGGTTGTGTTGGTTCACGAAAACGACTTTCGGCTGATGGTGATGTGCTTCGGTTTCAGTCAATTGACCGAATGCAGCCAAAATTAAAATATCACCGACGCGAGCCCGATGAGCGGCTGAACCGTTGACTGAGATAATGCCCGAGCCACGCGGTGCTTCAATGGCATAAGTGACTAGTCGTTCACCGTTGTTGACATTCCACAAATGAATCTGCTCGTTGGGTAGGATGCCGGCGGCATCCATCAGATTTTGATCGATCGCGCAGGATCCAATGTAATCAATCTCCGCTGCGGTCGTTGTGACACGATGCAGCTTGCCTGTCATGAGTGTTCGTAACATACAATTCTCCCTGAGGCCGCGCATCATAAAGGAGTTTTTTGCTTTGCACAAAAATGGCGATGAGTTACCTGTTTGGCTGATTTGGAAACATGAAGCGTGGCTAGTGCAACTGGCCATTCGCTCGGGTGCGCGAGAAACGCGTGCCGATGGGGTATTGAATGACCGCTTGAAGTTATTTGTCAAAGCACCACCGATTGAAGGCAGGGCGAATCAGACCATCATCGCTGCCATCGCAGAGGCCGTTGATACCACGAGGAGCGGTGTGCAACTGGTGAGTGGGCTGAAGTCAAAGCAAAAAAGCGTCAGGATTGAATTGCCGAGGGAGGCGGGTATGCGACTGTCGCAACAGCTCGCCTCGATTGGGCATTAATCGATCATGAGATCTTGGACATACTTTGGAAGTCCGAATGCACCGAGATGAACCTCGGGCGTGTAGTATTTTAATGCGTTGAGCTGTTCAGTGCGATGCAGCAAGGTTGCATGATCAGGGGAGTTGATGTTGCTTTTGCTCGCAAAGCCCATGGCCATCGCACCGCCTGCATAGGTCGGCACAGGCGTTAAGTAAAACGACCGAGTGGCGAAATAGGATCTCCAGCGCCGATAGGTGTTAGTAACTTCGTCCCCTTGCATGTAAGGCACACCGTTTTGCGTGACTAAAATACCGTCGGCAGTGAGGGCATTAGCGCAACCCTGATAAAAGGTTGACTCAAAAAGCACTTCGCCGGGCCCAATGGGATCTGTGGAATCGGTGATAATGACATCATAGGTCGCCGTGTTGGAGGCGATGAAAGCGGCTCCATCATCGATCACTAGGTTCAAGCGTGGATCGTCAAAGGCGCCTTGAGAATGATTGGGGAAAAACTCCACGCACATGTCGACGACAGCGCGATCAATTTCCACTTGTGTAACAGATTCGACGGTCGAGTGTTTGAGGACTTCGCGAAGAATTCCTCCATCACCGCCGCCGATGATCAACACACGCTTCGGCAGAGCATGCGTATTCATTGGTACATGGACCATCATCTCGTGGTACACGAACTCGTCGGCTTCGGTCGTTTGGATCACTCCGTCGAGAGCCATCACGCGTCCGAATCGGGGGTTGTCAAAAATAATCAGGTGTTGATGATCAGTTTCAGCTTCAAACAGGGTTTTCCCCTGTTGGAAATTTTGACCCCACTCCGAATACAGAGTCTCTTGGTAACGAGTCACCGGATTTTACCGCGACGCTCTTCAACGTATTCCGACCGGGTGGGGCGGAAATATCGACCGAGAATTTCAATCGCTCGATGCGGATTGGAGTCTCCACACATAAAGACATCGAAGGCTGCGTAGTCTTTTTCAGGCCAAGTATGAACAGAGATATGCGACTCTGCCAAGACAGCAACACCGCTGATGCCACCATTGGGTGTGAAGTGGTGGAGATGGATGTGTAATAGTGTCGCGTTACACTCGTCGACACAGGCGCGCATGGCGGCTTCCATTCGCTCAAGGCAATCGAGATCTTTCGCGCCCCAGAGGTCAATAATCAGGTGTGTGCCGGCAAAAATTTCGCCGTCTTTGGAGATGAAGTGATCAAGTGATTGATCGCGATCTTCGATCTGGTCGTGTTGTGGCCAATTTTGCGTGGCAACCGCAGTCAAGGTTGTGCTCAATTCAGGTGATACCCCCTGGATCTGATTGAATGTATACGATATGCGACACATTCGTCTCTCCGAAGGTACCGCGCGATTAAAAGAGCATAAATCCTCGTGTTATCAGCTCAAGTAGCGCGAAGTGTAGTGATTTTTGTTGGAGGTGCAAGAAAAAATATGCAAATAACCGATTGTTATAGAAGAGTGTTCCCCTGTGAAATGCTAGGACATGAGGCCTGGCGATGAGATGGAGTGATCATGGTGATCACTCCATTCACTATTCGGTCAACTTGATTATGCGGCTGCGGTGAGTTGAGGCTCGTCAGACTGATACGAGAGCTCTGCCGCATCAACCACAGTCGCAGGATAGGATCGACGATCATCAATGGCCTTTTTGGCCATGAATACCGCACCGACGATGATGAAAATGACATTCATCACTGCCGATGGCCACGCTTGTGAATACGCGCTGGATGCTGCGATCATGATGCAGCTGAATACAGACGTTCCGTGAAAGAGATAGCTAGTGCCGCTGACCCATCCGCGCGTCAAGCTAAAATACGCGGCGAGGTAAATGAGTCCTCCAGCGAATCCAAGCCCAAGCATGACGGTGTCTAACACGGCAATCTACTCCTAAAGTCGTGTGATGAATGCGCGCAGTCTATCGATTTTTTTCGTTGCCACAAGTGGGAAAAATCAAATATTTTTAAGGAGTTAGAGCTGTTTGTTGCAGGGCAAAAATTTTGTCAGCTAATGAGTTTGAAGGATCGTTTTGCATCCAATGTCAGGCAATCAAAGCGTTCAATGGCGAAAGTGGATCAGAAAATTCATTCGCCAACGAATGAATTCTGTTTTCATGGGCGCAAGGGTCGACCTCAAGGTCTCTAGGGAGCAAACGAAAAAAATGTGGGATACCGTTGAAATTATGTGTCCGTACTGCGGTGAATTTCAGCAGACGGACATCGACGCGAGCGCTGGAAGTCAAGAATATTGGCAAGATTGCCAAGTCTGTTGCTGTCCGATTCTTTTTGATCTGCAAGTGAACGCAGATCATGATTTCCAGGTCACTGTCCGCCGTGATGATGAGTAATTGATGCAACTCGATGTCTGGTTGGCTTACGTCCTGGCCATGATCGTGATCTCGATTTCCCCAGGTTCAGGTTGTATCAACACCTTGTCGACCAGCTTGAGTTATGGATTTCGTCAGGCATTGCCTGCGATCGCGGGCCTTCAGGTTGGCTTGATTGTTCAGTTAATCGTGGTGGGGGTTGGTTTAGGTGCGATTCTCGCCAGCAGTGAATTGGCGTTTATGGTCTTGCAATGGGCGGGCGTTGGCTATCTAGTGTGGATTGGTGGATCCAAGCTGATTTGGCCAGAGGTGCAGTTGGCCCGCGACGTGACGAGCGCACCGAAATCGGCTCTTTTCACTCGAGCGATTTTCATCAATGTGACTAACCCGAAGGCCTTTGTCTTTTTAGCCGCATTTTTCCCACAATTTGTTGACCATAGCCAAGCGTTGTTACCGCAATATTCGGTGTTAGCGGTGACTTCTGTCGCGATCGATACAGTGGTGATGTTGAATTACGCGTGGCTTGCCCACGCACTGAGGCCATGGCTCAACTCGGAGGCCTTAATGAAGCGGCAGGAACAGTTTTTCGGATGTTTATTCGTGATCGCCGGAAGCCTTCTGGCGCTCTATTAAGCGGCGAATTCACGACTCCAACGATCGAAATCAGTCAAGCTTTTGAGTTCATCAGGCGTAATTGCCATCCAGCCATGAAAGACTCCCGCCGGGACGTAGAGGCATGGGGAGTCAAGACAGGCTGGATCAAGCGTTGTGTGTAAGAGGTGTGGCAGTCCAAACGGGGGCAGCCATTGTGCTTGGTAGCCGGTCAATAAGTAGACCTGCATGGTATTTGCTCGCCGTTCGTTGGAGTCGAGCTTCGGTTGCTGGTTCCACGGATGAATCGCGATTCGCGGAGCACGGTCTGCGTGTAAAAGCAGCGAGCAGGTCAGGATATCCTCCTCGCGGCAACCAAGCGACAGACTGAGCTGGTCCGCGTCTGCTTCCATTTCATAGATTTTGGCATTGCTGCCAACACGCTCGAGAAATTCGAGAAGTCCGAGCGGTGGGGTAATTGTTTTCATGATCTGTTCCAATCCAGAACAAGAGTTTATCACACACCGACTGCATCGGTGGTGCAGGTGGTGCATTTCCGCACCGTTTCTGTCACCTATCCTTGTGACACCGGAGTCATACTGCGGCCCGGAGGTGCGAAAAATGATTGTGATTGGTGTCCGTGCAGATCAGGGCTTGGCTTGGCCTGATCAGCTCAAATCATCCTCAGGGATTCGATTGATTCGACTAAGTGCGTTGCAAGAGGCTGCTGCTGTCGATATTTGTGTCTATGTGTTTGCACGTGTCAGACAAGGATTGAGTCAGGCAGTGACCGAGATCAGTGCTGCGAACCGCACGAAGTTTGTCGTCATCGATCAAGTCTGTGATATCGATATTGCTATGTTATTGGTGAAGGCAGGCTGTCATGGCTATCTGAGCTGTGATGATCAAGGGTTCGATTTAAGGCGGATTTCAAGTGTGCTGTTAGCAGGGCGATATTGGGTTCCTCGGGTTGTGCTTGAGCGCATCGTTGAAGAGATGACAGTCGATCGTGATGCGATCGCAGAATCACTGTGCCAGCTTCTTTCTCCACGCGAGCACGAAGTGGCGTTATGGATTTCCAGAGGACTCTCGAATAAGCGAATCGCCAGAGAAATGGGAGTGACTGAGCGCACGATTAAAGCTCATCTCAGTCACATTTTTCAAAAAACTCCGGTGAGCGATCGACTAGAGCTCGCTTTGCTGATGAAGGGTGAATTGCCTGAGCGGATTCGCATAAATCTCCAATAGTTTGTCGCGATATTTCTCAGGAGTTCCTGATATCAACGCCTGGAAGCGCTGTTGCACATCGGGAAGAAGGTCGTCTGGAAGATGGTGCTTCTTCAGTAGGGCGTCCGCTAAGCGTCCGGTGTCAAAGACCCGTTGACCAAGAATGATTTGATGATCGATCAGCGTTGCTAATTCCTGAGGTGTCTCGGGGACATCGGTGATGGGTTTGCCAAAATGCAGATGCACACGACCTTTCCAGCCCATGATCCCTGCAGCGATCGATTGCACATCTTCGTCGGGCCGTTTGGTGTAATACCCATCGCGCTCAGTCATTGCCAGTTCCCGAGCTTTCATGGGAGCGCACGGATCGAACTCGTAGGAGATGGACACGGGAACGATTTGTGCCGCGCGAACGGCTTCCTCGAAGGATTCATTACGTGGCTTACCGGCCATCGCAATCATTTTTAAAATCGCAGGATCGGTTCGATCAATGCCGTCCTTTGCCCGGCCCTCTCGATGCGCAATCCAGATTGAATGTCCATCTTCAATCGACTGGCGAATGTAGCCTGAGAGTGCTGAGTAGGTCTGCAGCATCTCTCGCGGACCTGAGACATTGCGTTTCACGATAAAACTCTTGTTGAGACGCATGAGGTCCCCAACGAAGGGTTTTTTGACCAAATTATCGCCAATCGCAATGCGTACGGTGTGAAACCCACCGTTGTAGAGTGCCCAGTTGACGAATGCGGGATCCATCGCGATGTCGCGATGGTTACTTAAAAATAGATAGGATTGCTCGGGATTCAGATGATCAAGGCCCGAGACAGTGAAGGTTTCAGTGGTTCGTGATAAGACTTTTGCTAGCTGAGGCTCCACCGCTGATTGGAAATCTTGGATGGTCTGGATGACCTGCGCTTTGGAGCGCAAAAATGAACGGATTCGTGGCCGCAAGATAAAGCTCAACGGTGTGAACCAGCCTTTGAATTTTAATTGCCCAATGGCTTTGATGAACTCATCATCGTTGATGAGTCGATCGATGACTTGGGGGACGTCCTGGTCGCTGTATGGCTCAATATCAGAAATATCGGTCATTCGTTATCCTTATCGCAAACCGAAATTATACCGAAAACGGAAACTAACAATGCAATTAGAACGGATATTTTCTGATCTCCCGCAAGACTGGCAGGAATTTTTAGGGCTTGAGGAACTGTCTCAAATTGCATTGGAGTTCGACCAGAAGATCCTGAGCGAGGAGAGTTATCCGCCACGTTCTCAGCGATTTAGAGCATTCGAGCTGTGCTCGCCGGCGATGTGCTCTGCAGTGATTGTTGGGCAGGACCCTTACCATGGGCCTGATCAGGCAACAGGCCTTGCGTTCTCGGTCAGTCAACAAACAGCGATCCCGCCATCGCTTCGAAATATTCTCAAGGAATGGCGGGCTGAATTTGGCGTCGTTGAGATGCCCAGTGGAGATCTGACTCCTTGGGCTCGACGTGGAGTCCTGCTGATGAATCGTGTCTTGTCCGTTCGCCCTGGAGAAGCGGGAAGTCATCGAAACCTTGGATGGGAACGATTTACGGACTTGGTGATGACGCGGTTGGCAAACGATACCCGCTACCGAGTGTTTTGTTTGTGGGGGAGTGATGCACGGCAATTACGAAGACTCATTGATGAGCGACAAGGCGTCATCGAATCGGTCCATCCTTCTCCATTGTCCGCTCATCGGGGGTTTTTTGGATCAAGACCTTTTAGCCAAATCAACCAACGACTGACAGCGCAGGGGCTGTCAGAGCTTGACTGGTCGCTGCCCCTCGACTTGCCGAGTGATGGTCAGGGGCACATGGATCAACTGTTTTAGATTGACCGACACAGGCGCTAGCAACAAGGCAGCTTGATCTTCCTGATCATTGGCCGCGTCAAAGACTTGGAAAGAGGTACCATCCAGTTCAACGGATTCTCCCGGAGACACCGGAGCCTCTCGATACACATAGAGGTATTTTTTGGCTTGGCCTAAGTGTTCAAGACGAGCGATCACTTCTTGACCGGTGTAGCAGCCTTTCTTGAAATTGACGCCACCGAGCATTTGATAATGCGCTTGCTGTGGGATCAGCAGATCAGCAGAACCCTGGCGAACAAAGCCGAGTCCGGCTGATAGTCTTGCCATATCCGCTTTCGGGTCATGCGGCTGGTCTTGATCACCAACCTGCCATTGCGTGTTTCCAAATTCTCCAACTCGCGTGGTTCCGGGTTGGTGCTGACAAACAGCAGGTGACAGCGAGGACTGTGCCACTAGGCCGACCGGGATTTCCGTCAAAGCAGCCGATACGCGAGACAACGCCAAAAACGGATGGAGCCGTTTTAACAGTGCATCTGATTGATCGATTGGAGTAATGAGGCTGACGAGGTTGTTGTATTGCAGTAATCGTCCCGATCCAAACATTCGACCTTTTGGATCACAAAATGCGACGAGCGGGGCATGTTCAGGGGTGAGGTTAGTCACCATTTGAGTGCATTGCCCCTGCAATACCTTCAGTGTCTGATCGCCTTTGAATTGAATCAAGCCAAATGGGGAATTCATGCTACGCCTCTGAGTGCTACACTAGTATCGATAGGGAGGGAGTATGGACGATCGCACTGAATTCAACAGACTTTATTGGCATTCCAGGCGCGGAATGCTGGAAATCGATGTGATGCTGATGCCCTTCACCCGGAATCATTATCCAGATTTAGCAGCCAACGATCAGGAAGCCTACCGGAGACTCTTGGATTGTGAAGATCAAGACATTTGGGAGTGGTTGCGTGGATTTAAACTGCCTGACGATCAAGCACTGGCTCACATCGTTCTGAAAGTCCGCCAAGCCAGCGGTGATCTGGGCGTCGCGCAAAGCCAGCAGTGAAAGCCCTGACTTGGTTAACCGGTCAACACGGTATTCTTAAGACTTATCCTCGCTTGGTGCACTTGCAATTTGACGGCAATGCGGATCATTTGGTCGTGCAAATGAAATCCAGAAGCGTCGAATTGATGTCGTGTCATGTGGATGAGTGGAGCTTAAGTCCTTGGAGTTATTGTGTGATCCACCTGCCTGCCGCTCAAGGAACGCTGCATTGGATCGCTCGCGCAAACGCCCGAGATCTCCGTCAGTTACGTCACCGATGTCGCGTGCATTGAGTTAACGCTCTTTGCCTGGGATTAAGATCGTGTCATCAGGATGTTTCGATAGATCCGGGTGATCGAGGGTGAAATGGAGACCCCGAGACTCCTCACGCTTGAGTGCACAGCGGATAATCAGTTCAGCGACAACCACGAGGTTTCTCAATTCAATTAAGTGGGTGGTGATCCGGTAATTGGCGTAGAAATCTTCAATTTCACGGGCGAGTAGTTGTGCCCGATTTAACGCCCGCTGAAGACGCTTGTCGGTGCGAACAATGCCGACATAGTCCCACATAAAACGTCGGATCTCCGCCCAATTGTGTGCGATGACAACGTCTTCGTCGCTATCAATGACCTGCGATGCATCCCAGGATTTGACAGTGGCGTGAGGCATTTGGGTCTTCACGGTTTGTGTGATGTGGGCTGCGGTTGCGCGTCCGAAGACAATGCATTCCAGTAGTGAATTCGAAGCCATCCGATTAGCACCATGAAGCCCTGTCGAACTCACTTCTCCAATGGCATAAAGGCCCGCGAGATCGGTCTCGCCATGCAAGTCGACAAGGACTCCACCACAGGTGTAGTGAGCTGCCGGCACCACCGGAATCCATTGTTTTGTCATGTCGATCTCAAGCTCGATGAGCCGCTGATAGATGGTCGGAAAATGGTCTTTGATAAAGGAAGGATCTCGGTGCGTGATATCGAGATAGACGTGATCAGCACCAATCCGCTTCATTTCATGATCAATCGCACGCGCCACGATGTCGCGTGGAGCAAGTTCAGCCCTCGGGTCGAAGCCTGGCATAAACCGCGTGCCATCGGGTAATCGCAGAATTCCGCCTTCACCACGGACGGCTTCCGAAATGAGGAAGGACTTGGCATCTGGGTGGTATAAACAGGTCGGGTGAAATTGATTGAATTCGAGATTAGCGACGCGACATCCTGCTCGCCATGCCATGGCAATGCCATCACCACTCGCCCCATCGGGATTGGAGGTGTAGATATACGCCTTGCTAGCACCGCCGGTGGCAAGCACAACAGCATGCGCTAAAAAGGTATCCACTTCTCCGGTCTGTTTATTCAAGACATGACATCCACGAACACGTCGAGTGCGAGGGCCACGGCCACGATCGAAGCACAAATCGACCGCAATGAAGTTGTGGTAAAAGGTGATGTTATCGGCAGCTGAGGCTCGTTGGTCAAGCGCATCTTGAATCGCCCAACCGGTTGCGTCCGCCGCATGCAAGATTCGGCGATGCGAGTGTCCACCCTCACGGGTGAGGTGAAAGGATTGGTCAGATTTGGTGAAACCCACGCCTTGTTCGACAAGCCAATCGATCGCGTCTCGAGCGCTACACACAACGTGTTCCACCACATCCTGATGGCACAATCCAGCACCTGCGATGAGCGTGTCCTGAACATGACTTTCAATGGAATCCTGGTCATCGATGACGGCGGCTACGCCACCTTGTGCCCAACGCGTGGATCCTCCACTGGGATCTTTGGTGAGTACGGCCACGGACAGATCCTTTGGGATGGAGAGTGCAGCAGTCAGGCCTGCTGCACCTGCGCCCAGCACCAGCACATCGACCTGGTGCAGTTGTGGCTCAACACTCATATTACTTGTCCTTTTTTATCACTCATGTCATCGTAGTCATTGAATTTCTTGAGAAATCGCACGTTGGGTATGGAGTCGCCAGTTCAAAAAGTCGAGGCTGAAAACGATCAGCTGTTGGTCGATCGTGCGCGCTTGGGCGACCGCCATGCTTTTGATTTGTTGGTACTCAAGTATCAGTCTCGCTTATTGTCTCTCGTCAACCGCTTGGTCTCGAATCAAAGTGATGCGCTAGACGTCCTTCAGGATACCTTCGTCAAGGCCTATCGGTCACTACACACCTTTCGGGGTGAGAGTGCATTTTATACCTGGCTTTATCGAATCGCTGTGAATACTGCCAAAAATCACCTCGCGTCCAAATTGAAAGAATCCAAAGATGTCTCTGTTGATGATGAAGCCACCGGCGAGTTGTCGGTGCTACAAGATCTCAGTGCGCCCGATGAAGAAGCCGGTGCTGAAGAATTACAGCGAGCGATTTTGCATGCCATTGAACAGTTGCCGGATGATTTGAAACAGGCGTTGACGCTTCGGGAGCTTGAAGGAATGAGCTATGATGAGATTGCGTTGGCGATGAATTGCCCGATCGGCACTGTGCGTTCTCGGATATTTCGGGCGCGCGATCATGTGGTTCAGGAAATTTCTCAACAATTTCCGGGAACTTTTTTGTAATGAAATTGTCAAAGATTGAAATTACAGTAAACCCATATCATCGGAGTGGTGACTGAATGACTGAAACCTTACGGCAATCCCTGTCGGCTTTAGTGGATCAGGAAGCAACGGAATTTGAGGCGCGAAAAATTGTCGACGCAACGAAAACCCGCGGCGATCTCAAGGCTTACTGGGCGTCATGCCAGGCCATCAGCAGCACAATGCGTGGAGAAAGTCTCCTGGGCTCCAGTTTGCTGGATCGGATTAATGCTGAACTCGATGGGGTCGCCGAGGCAAAACCCATTGTTGATGCTTCGCATCATCAAGTCGATCCGCATGTCACCTTCCTACCTGCCAAAGAAGCATTACCGAACCGGTTTGCAGCACTGACTGGCCAGTTGGCGATTGCGGCATCGATCGCTTTTGCGGTGGTGATTGGTGTGAAAGTGGTCGCACCGGTGGACACGCAACCCTCTGTTGCGGTCGCTGAGCCACTGGAAGTGATTAAATTTCAAATGCCTGTGCAAAAAGAAACCGTCTCGGTTGATGGGATGACTAGTCAACAAGATGCTGTCGAAAGACGTCCTGTGGCGAGGATTTTGACAGAGCAAGACATGAAGCAATTGGTCAGTAACCGATTGAGTCCGTATTTGATTCGTCATGCTGAGAATACTGCAGTCGTTGGCGGAACATCGGTTTTACCATTGGCTCGTATCATGGGGCGTGACGAGCCAATCGAATAATGCTTGCTCGATACGTTGGCGCGTTGTTCAGCGCGCTGATCCTACTGAGCCCACCATCGTTCGCCATCAGCTCCGAGCCTGCGAAAGAAAAGCTTCGTGCCATGACGATGGCGGTTCGTACCTTATCCTATTCCGGAAAATTGGTTTATCAACGCGCGGATGTTCTAGCCAACCTGGCGTTTCAGCATGACGTCATTAATGGCAAAGAAGCTGCGCGCTTAAGACGGCTATCGGGTCAGCCTCTGGAACGAGCACAATCAGGAAATGTGCTGATCGAGGCGGTGCCAGGTCCGGACGTTCTGAGGCAAGGATATCCGCTGCCTGGCATGATCAATGCCGAATCCACGCAGATTTTTGAAGCGCCTTATCAGATCACTCTTGGTAATGTCGAGCGGATCGCAGATCGGTCGGCGCAACTGGTTCTTGTGGAATCAATGGATGGGCATCGCCACAGCTATAAATTCTGGGTCGATGAGGAAACGTCCTTATTGCTAAGGTCTCAGACGGTCAATGCTGATAATCAGACCTTGGAGCAGTTTGAGTTTTCAGAGCTCACTGTTGGGCCACAAACCGTTGAGATCGCAGGCGGGCAAGAGGCGTTGCAAGTCAAGGTTTATCCGATTACAGAGCCTGAGTCGGTCTTGCAATTTTCGCCGGCGAGTTGGCTTCCTGCCGGTTATCAATTGGTGTCCGCATTGCCTTCGCGCGCTGGCAGTCATCGGGTGTATACGCTTGTTTATACCGATGGACTGGGAAGCTTTTCAATTTTCCTTGAGCTGACCAATGCGCGACCAGAGCCTGATATGCAGGCAATTCTTGGTCCCACAGTTGCTTTGGGCAAGGATTACGCGCTCTCCGGCGGAGCACTGCGAGTCACGTTAGTTGGCGAAATTCCTCCTGAAACCGGGAAAACCATTATCGATGCGCTCGATGTGGATGGTTTAAAAGGGCTGTTGAGTCGGACGCAGTGAACTGTGAAAAGCGTGTTGAAGTGGTTGCTGTGATGGCTGACCATTGCTGGGTCAAGCCAATGTCTCAACCTTTGTGTTCTGCCTGCACGGAGCTTGGTCGCTGTCGGTCGGATTGGCTCCGCCAAAAAACTTCGGATCAAACCTTTGAAATCCCCTTGAATGATCCCATTTCTTTGAGTGTCGGTGATGTAGTGACACTTAGCATCGACGGTCAGCGTTTCAGCTCGCAACTCGTGAAGCTCTATTGCCCGCCGCTGTTGGGGCTTGTGAGCCCGATTGTTGTGGGGCAGTTCCTCGAGTGGAGCGAGACGCTTCAGGCAGGTGCTGGTCTGTTGGGTCTAGCCCTGGGTTGGATGTTCAGTCAGCGCTGGACACGAACGTTTCAAATAAGGATCAATCGATGAGTGCAGCGATGCGATTTGTTTTGGGTTTTCTGATGGTTGTCAGCGTGCAAGCGCAGGCACAGTTGCCTGAGTTCACAAAGCTTGTGGATACCGTCTCACCCGCGGTGGTCAACATTTCTACACGCTCGACGCAACCGGCTTCACGTCCGCAACAAATGCCAGATTTGCAGCAATTACCGCCATTTTTCCGGGAGTTTTTCGAGCGCGGTGTGCCGATGCCTCCACAAGAACGTGAAGGTCGATCTCTGGGCTCAGGATTTATTATTTCTGACGATGGATATGTTTTGACGAATAACCACGTCGTGGAAGGGGCTGATACGGTGATTGTTCGCTTGAATGATCGCCGAGAATATGTCGCCACGATTGTCGGAACCGACCCACGCTCCGATGTTGCGGTCTTGAAGTTGGATGCCGACGATTTGCCGGTAGTCAAGATCGCCGATAGCGATGCAGTGAAACGTGGACAATGGGTCGTCGCGATTGGATCTCCGTTCGGTTTTGATTACAGCGTGACTGCAGGAATCGTGAGTGCGACGGGGCGTGCCTTGCCTGACGAAAGTTATGTGCCATTTATTCAAACTGATGTGGCGATTAATCCAGGGAATTCCGGAGGGCCGTTATTTAATCTTGAGGGCGAGGTTGTGGGAATAAACTCACAGATTTTTACGCGCTCAGGCGGATTCATGGGGTTGTCCTTCGCGATTCCGATGAATTTAGTGATGAATGTAGCCGAGCAGTTAAAAGAAGATGGGATTGTGCGTCGTGGTTGGCTTGGCGTTTTAATTCAAGAAGTGAATCGCGATCTTGCTCTGAGTTTTGGTTTGGATAAGCCGATGGGAGCCTTGATTGCGCAAGCCTCTGCCTCAGGTCCTGCCGGAAAGGCGGGGATCCAGCCCGGTGATATTGTAGTTCGCTTTAATGGCAAGGATGTCGAACGATCCTCCGATCTTCCACCCATGGTTGGACTGGTTCGCCCCGGATCGACTGTTCCAGTGGATGTCGTGCGCCAAGGTGATCGGCTCACCATCGATGTCACCATCGAGCAACTCCCTGACGCTGACCAAGTGGCGCAGACGATGTCATCGCAGCCGAAAGGGCTTTTAGGGATGGTTGTTGATGAAATACCCGATTCGTTGCAGGCGGACAACAACCTCCAAGGCGGGATTTTGGTAAAAGAGGTCACTGAAGACCCTGCATTAGGGGCAGGACTCCGAGCAGGTGATATCATTACGCAGGTCGGCGGTCGGGAAATCTCTGAGGTGTCTGACTTACAAAATCTGATGGATTCGTTGCCGACTGATCGGCCGATTCCGGTTCTAGTTGTACGTGGAGGGAATTCAACATTTCTCACTTTGCGATTAGGTCGTTAAACTAACGCGATTTTTTCGCTAGGAGCACTGGTGTCTTGACTGACCCCTCACACATTCGAAACTTTTCGATCATCGCGCACATTGACCATGGAAAATCAACGCTGGCTGACCGTTTCATCCAGCGTTGTGGTGGGTTGTCCGAGCGAGAAATGGGCGCTCAGGTCCTGGATTCAATGGATATTGAGCGTGAGCGCGGGATTACCATTAAAGCCCAAAGCGTCACCCTGAATTACACAGCCCTCAACGGTGAGGTCTACGAACTCAACTTTATCGACACCCCAGGGCATGTGGATTTCAGTTATGAAGTCTCGCGTTCACTGTATGCCTGTGAGGGTGCGCTCTTGGTGGTGGATGCCGCTCAGGGTGTTGAGGCGCAATCGGTCGCCAATTGTTATACGGCCATCGAGCAAGGTCTTGAGGTCGTCCCTGTGTTGAACAAGATGGATCTGCCACAGGCAGAACCCGAGCGGGTAAAGCAAGAGATCGAAAATATCATTGGGATCGATGCTTCTGAGGCCATCCCCTGTTCAGCGAAGAGTGGCTTGGGGATTGATGAGCTGCTTGAACAACTGATCGTCAAAATCCCGCCACCAACCGTTGATCGAAGCCTACCAACCCAAGCACTCATCATCGATTCATGGTTCGATAATTATTTAGGTGTGGTCTCGTTGATCCGAGTGACACAGGGTTCTTTGAAAAAAGGACAGAAGATTCGCGTGAAGAGCACGGGCCGTGACTGGCAGATCGATGATGTCGGGGTGTTTACACCCAAACGTCATTCGACGGGGTTACTGCAGGCTGGACAAGTCGGGTTTATGATTGCCGGGATCAAGGACATTCATGGTGCTCCCGTCGGCGACACGCTGGTTGATTCAAAGTTTTCAGATACCGATGCTCTGCCTGGGTTCAAAAAAGTGAAGCCGCAGGTGTATGCCGGATTATTCCCGGTGTCTGCCGATGATTTCGAAGATTTTCGTGAAGCCCTCGAAAAACTGACATTGAATGATGCCAGCCTGATTTACGAGCCAGAGACCTCCGATGCACTGGGATTTGGGTTTCGTTGCGGCTTCTTGGGGATGTTGCACATGGAGATTATCCAGGAGCGACTTGAGCGGGAGTACGATCTTGATCTGATTACCTCAGCGCCCACGGTGGTCTACGAAGTCATCACGACTGATGGCCAGACTCTTTATGTCGATAATCCTTCTCGGTTGCCAGATGTGGGCTCTATTGAGGAAATGCGCGAGCCGATGGTTGCGGCAACGATTTTAGTGCCGAATGAATATGTCGGATCGGTGATGACTCTCTGTGTTGAAAAGCGCGGCATACAGCGTGATCTAAAATACATGGGTAGCCAGGTCCAGATTGAGTTCGATTTGCCGATGGCCGAAGTGGTGATGGACTTCTTCGATCGTCTGAAATCGGCCACACGTGGATTTGGTTCATTGGATTACAGTTTCGTCCGCTTTCAAGCCTGTCCATTAGTCCGACTGGATATTTTAATTAATGGTGAGCGAGTTGATGCCTTGGCCGCGATCGTGCATAAAGACCACTCGCAGTCGCGGGGTCGAGAATTGGCTGAGAAATTACGTGAGTTAATTCCTCGTCAAATGTTTGACGTCGCGATTCAGGCGGCAATCGGTCGGCATGTCATTGCTCGGACGACGGTGAAAGCTCTGCGTAAAAATGTGACCGCAAAATGTTATGGTGGAGACGCCACGCGTAAGCGGAAATTATTAGAAAAACAGAAAGCCGGTAAAAAACGGATGAAACAAGTGGGTCGCGTCGAGATTCCACAGGATGCCTTCTTGGCAGTGTTAAAGGTAGATTAGGAAATGGATTTCACGCTCATTTTAGTGATTATCGTGCTGGTATCGGGCGTGATTTATGGCTTAGACCTTCTGTATTTCAAGCGAAAGCGTGATGGTGCGGAACCTGGATTGATCATCGACTACAGTCGTTCGTTTTTCCCAGTTCTTTTCCTCGTCTTGATCCTTCGGTCGTTCTTATTTGAACCGTTTCAAATCCCCAGTGGATCCATGCTTCCCACATTGAAAATCGGTGATTTCATTTTGGTGAATAAATTCGATTATGGTCTTCGGTTGCCTGTTCTCGGACAGACGATTGTGGAGTTTGGAGAGCCGAAACGGGGTGACGTGATGGTTTTCAAATACCCAGAGGACACTCGGATTAATTTCATCAAGCGTGTGGTTGGTATCCCTGGGGATACTGTCGAATATCGCAATAAGGTGGTTTACGTCAATGGCGAAGCGCAGACACTGACTGTGATGGCTCCAGACGGTTCGGTCATGATGCCAGCCTTGACTGAGGAAGCCTCTGAACAACTGGGTGACCGTGAACATCGCATCTGGCGTCGAATGACTCAAGGCCGTAATTTTGGCCCGATTCAGATTCCCGAAGGCCAATATTTTGTGATGGGCGATAATCGGGATAACTCCAACGACAGTCGCGTTTGGGGTTTTGTGGATGATTCCTTAATCGTCGGTCGTGCTTTTGCAGTGTGGATGCATTGGGAGTCCTTATTGTCGATTCCTTCATTCAGCGATGTACGGATCATCCAGTGAGTTCGAGCGATCTCGACGATTTACAATCTCGATTGGCCTATCGGTTCAAGGACATCGGATTTCTTGAATCGGCACTCACGCATCGAAGCATGGGTCCTGCACATAACGAACGGCTGGAATTCTTGGGCGACTCGATTGTCAACTTTGTGGTTGCCGAAGCGTTATTTCGAAGATATCCAGAGGCGCGGGAAGGGAAGCTGACACGGATGCGAGCATCGCTTGTCCGCGGGCAATCCTTGTCGCAACTCGCTCGACGACTTCAATTGGGCGAAACCATTCGCTTGGGAAGTGGTGAACGGAAAAGTGGCGGCCGTCGTCGTGATTCGATTCTGGCCGATGCGATGGAAGCGGTGATTGGCGCAATTTTTTTGGACGGTGGAATGTCAGCGTGCCAAGAATGTATCAATAAATGGCTTGAGTCAGAACTGGCTTCAGTCAATCCCAATCAAGTGGATAAAGACCCAAAAACCGCACTTCAAGAATGGTTGCAGCGAGATCGAAAAGAACTTCCGGTATATCGAGTTCTTGAAGTCCTCGGGCCGGCTCATCAACAGACATTCCGTGTGCAAGTGCAAGTGGATGGTTTAACCGAATATCCGATTGGAACTGGAGCCTCACGTCGTGAGGCTGAGCAAGCCGCTGCCGCTGACGCGTTGGATCAGCTGAGTACCCTATGACCCAGAAATTCGGCTTTGTCGCCATTGTCGGCCGACCCAACGTGGGTAAGTCGACCCTGTTGAATCATATTTTGGGCTTTAAGTTATCCATCACCTCGCGGAAACCGCAGACCACTCGACACCGAGTGCTTGGAATTTGGACTGAAGACCAGGTCCAAATTGCCTTTGTCGATACGCCAGGGATGCATACCGATCAGCCGAAAGCGATGAATCGAATGATGAATCAGACCGCCGAGCAGGCGCTGTCTGGCGTTGATGCAGTGGTGATGTTAACGGATGGCAGGATTTGGAATGAGCTCGATGAGCGGGTCTATCAAAAAGTCAAACGATCGACGTGCCCCACCTATTGGGTGATCAATAAAGTCGATAAGCTGGAGCAAAAAGGTCAACTCTACCCGCATGTTCAATCCATCGTCGCTGATCATACCTTTGATGAGGTTTTCCCGGTATCGGCGTTGAAGAATCTGAATCTTGAACCTTTATTAAGCACCCTCAGAAGTCACATGCCGGAAGGGCCTTTCCTGTATGACGAAGATCAAATTACTGATCGCTCGGAACGATTTCTGGCAGCGGAAATTGTTCGCGAACAAATCATGCGTCAATTGGGTGACGAGGTCCCCTATGAGACCACGGTGGAGATTGAATCTTTTGACCATTCCGGTGAGCGCGTTGGAATCCACGCCCTAATCTCAGTAGAAAGGGACGGACAGAAGGCGATTCTGGTCGGTGAAGGTGGCAGTCGATTGAAGCAGATTGGAATCGAGGCTCGGAAACGTCTGGAAGATCTGTTGGATGCACATGTGGCTTTGAAGCTCTGGGTTAAAGTCAGAGCCAGTTGGTCGAATGACGAGCGTGCCTTGAAGTCACTGGGCTATTTTGAGTCAGACTAATGCAAAAGCTCTGGGTGATCCGGAAGCAACCCTATCGCGAAACGAGCGCGTTATTAACTGTTCTTGTTGAGGATAATCGTTTGCTGCGTTGCATCGCTCGCGGTGGTGGCAAGGTCGGGGAATTCCAGCCCTGGTTTGGCGTTTTTGCATCGACAAAGACTCTAGTGAATCTTTCAAAAATCGAACCAGCCGGTGCAAGGCTTCCGCTACAAGGAATCGAGCTCGTCAGTGGACTGTATCTGAATGAAATCACGCATTGGATTTTGCCGGAAGGCGCTGAAATTGATCGTCTATTTGACACCTACACAGAATGCATGAAGGATATTTCGCGTGGATCTGTTGCGGGGTTGCGGCGTTTTGAACGGTTCTTATTAGAAGCGGCCGGCCAATATCCGGTGTTGATGCGTGACCGCAGTGGTTGTGAACTTCGTGACGATGTGTGGTATCGGTTGCATCAACATCAAGAATTGGTTGAGGTAAATGAAGGTGAGCCGGATGCATTGATGGGGAAAGAGTGGTTGGCGTTAGCGAACCCAGACTACACAAACCCAGCAACTGCACGATACGCCAAGTGGTTGCATCGTGTGCTTGTGGATGATGCGATCGGAGGTCGTCGACTGGTTTCCCGCGAAATGTTGTCAGAGATTGGAACAAATAGATGAATCACTATGTGAAATTGGGTGTCAATATCGATCATGTTGCGACATTGCGTAACGCAAGAGGCGGTCAGGATCCGGTATTACTGCAGATGGCGCTGGCTGTGGAAGAGGCCGGTGCCGACGGGATTACGATTCATCTTCGTGAAGATCGACGCCACATTCGTGACGATGATGTGTGGCTGCTGAGAAGTCATTTGCGAACGCCGATGAACCTTGAGATGGCGGCCACTGATGAAATGGTTCGAATTGCGCTCAAAGCACTACCAAAAGCATGCTGTATCGTTCCTGAGCATCGTCGAGAAGTAACAACTGAAGGTGGCCTGGACGTGGTGAACCAGTTGTCATTGTTAGGGATGCAAGTGGCGAAGCTTAACGATGCGGGCATCGAAGTGAGTCTCTTTATCGATGCAGATATGAATCAAATCCAAGCAGCTCATGACATTGGGGCTCCTGTGATTGAATTACATACCGGTGAATATGCCAATGCAGCGACACCGGAGCAGATGCGTTCCGAGCTCGAGCGGTTGGAAGAGGCGACGCTCTTTGCGCAAGGGTTGGGACTGGTGGTGAATGCCGGCCATGGATTAACCAAATTCAATGTGGGTCCGATCGCTGCAATCGACGGAATGAACGAGCTCAACATTGGCCATAGTTTGGTTGCCCGAGCGCTGATGGTTGGTTTACCTCAGGCGGTCAGCGAGTTTCGAGCGATCATGGACCGCGCTTGTCTGTGATCGTCGGGATTGGCGTTGATTTGTGTGAGATTGCTCGAATCCGGGACGCCATTGCGCGTCACGGTGAGAGTTTTGCGGCACGGATTCTTGAGTCAAAAGAGCTCGATGCCTATCACGCGCTCAATCCGTCGGCAAAGCCTGCATTTCTTGCCAAACGATTTGCGGCCAAAGAAGCCGTGGCGAAAGCATTAGGAACAGGAATTGGTCGCGGTTTTGGATTTCATGATGTTGCGGTTGACCACGATGAGTTGGGTCGACCGTTGGTTCGATTGAATCCGAATAGCGACGCCTTGTCAGAGGCTCGTCAGCAACGAATCCACCTCAGCATCAGTGATGAGCGAGCACACGCGATCGCTTTTTGTACGATCGAGACTAGCTCAACTGACGCTCGGCGCGACGTTTAAGTGGTCCGTGAACTCGGGCTTCTGCAGTTTTCGCTAGCGTCTTGCGGTCCAGTTGCGGATTCAGGGGCTGACGGATCCAGACCTCAACCAGAACTCCTGGCCGTAAAATCAGTTTCAGGAAATGTTTAAAAAATGGAGCGTCGGTCCCCCAGGTATAGAACTGCCTGTCGCGAGCGGACAACTGGCCGCCATGGCGTTCTCGGTAAACCAAACTGACTGGCTGAATATACGCATTGCCGCGTTTCGGTGCTTCGAATAGCGCACTTTTAAACGGGAGGATTGACACCCCATCGGTTGATGTCCCCTCGGGAAACATGATGACATTGAAGCCTTGATTCAGTGCATCGACGAGCGGTGTTAATTCGTCATCGGCGCGGGTTCTCTTCCTTTGAATGAATATGGTTCGCTGTAGCCAGGCTATCCACCCAATCACAGGCCAATCCCGAACTTCTTGTTTTGAGACGAAAACCGCAGGAATCAGGCTTCCAAGAACAAAGACGTCAAGATAAGACACATGATTTGCAACCACGAACAAAGGCCGACGTGGACTGAAGTCGTGGAATCGCCGAATTCGGATTCCTAAAATACGCAGCGCACCTCGATAGAATCGCAGGCGTAAATGACGACCATCTCCCGTTCGTAAGAGAAACCCCACCGTTTGTTGAACCAGTGAGAGTAAAAACCACAGAATCAGTAATCCAATGCGGGCAAGAGCACGCAATAGAGCACCAGTGACCTCTATATTTTTCAATAGGTTGGGATGATGTTGTAACAGTGTTGATAGTCTCCGTCAGTTTTCATCCGTTTCTCAGTAATGAGCCGTTGTAACAATTGATCCAGGGCTTTGCCAAGTTCCGGTGATGCATGAACTTCAAAGGGTCCATGGTGTTTGATCAACGCTTGAGTCTCTGGTTTCACATTACCAGCCACGATCCCAGAGAATAACCGTCTGAGTTCGCAGGCGAGATTTTGGGGAGGCTGGTTGGTGTTGAGCTGAAGTTCTCGCATCGTCTGATGTGTTGGAATAAATGCGCTTTGAAGCGCGTCTGGTATGTCGAGTGTCCAGTTGAAGTAATAAGCATCGTTGGTTTCAATACGATAAGAACGGACCGCGTCACGACCTTGCTGAATCCGTTCTGCGACGGCAACGGGGTCATCAATCACTACTTCCAGTCGCTGTGTGAGGGAATGGCCGAGGGTGTCATTCAGAAACTGGCGATAGGCGTCAATGATTCCAGTCGACGCCTGAGGTCCCGTTAAAATGATGGGGATGGGATCGTCCGCGTTGGATGGGTTGGATAAGATCGCCAAGAGATAGAGGATTTCTTCGAAAGTGCCAGCTCCGCCTGGGAAAACAATAATTCCATGGGCGATACGGACAAATGCCTCTAAACGCTTCTCAATGTCAGGCATGATCACTAGGTCAGAGACCACCCCATTTGGCGGTTCAGCCGCAATGATTCCAGGCTCACTGATCCCAATAAAACGGCCTTCTGTGTAGTGTTGCCGACGGTGAGCGTAGAGCGCACCGCGCATCGGCCCTTTCATGGCGCCAGGTCCACAACCGGTGCAGATGTCAAAGCGTCGAAGCCCTAACTCTTGGCCGACCGCCTGAGTGTAGTCGTATTCCACCTGGTTGACGCTGTGGCCACCCCAGCAAACAACACATGACAGCTCTCGGTTGGATTCCAAGACTTTGGCATTTCGGAGAATCTGGAAGACTAAATTTGAGCATTCTGCGGGTTCAAGTGCAGCGGGGTTGTGGCATAAATCACGGCTGTGCAGGAGATCTCTCAATACCGCAAACAAGTGATCATGGATGGTTTCAATTAAGACGCCGTCGACAAATGCTTGGGCGGGTGCGTTTTTTAAAATGACCTTGAGTCCGCGAGGATGGCGTTCAAACTCAATCATAAACTCTGGATATTGAGCAAATAGGCCCAAACTATTGTTTGTGGCCACGCCGCCGTTGAGAACCGCAAGAACGCAATTGCGAATCAAGGGATAGAGCCCTTCATCGGTGTGGTGGATGAGTCGGTCTGTTTCGTCTTGGCTGAGAAATGCCAGATGATTGCGTGGGTGAACAGAGGTTTCTAGAATTCTGGCAGCTTCAATAATGGCACTTGGGCGATTCATGAGACATCCTATGTATGGAGATTTGAGAGTTACATATTTCATGTGACGAAAAAAGCGCCTCGTCAATATTTGTCGTCAACCCCGTCATCGTGTTTTGCCCAGAGAGTGTAAGCCTAGATTGTCATCGTTAACTTGTGAAATACCGCATCCACGGTCTAAAGATGGACTGTCATTGTCGCTGGATTTTCCCGATCTACCGGTGACCGATGCATTGCCTGAGATTGAGCTGGCTTTGAGATCGCATCAGGTCGTGGTCGTGGTGGGTGAGACAGGGTCAGGAAAAACAACACAGCTGCCAAAACTGTGCCTCAAAATGGGCAGAGGTCGTGAAAAACAGATTGTTCACACTCAGCCACGGCGATTGGCTGCGCGCTCCGTGGCAGCGCGGATCGCCGAGGAGCTGCATTCTGAGCTGGGAGAATTGTGTGGATACCAGGTTCGGTTTGAGCGCCAAGCGTCTGATGATACTCCGATTAAGTTGGTGACAGATGGACTATTGCTGGCTGAGTTTCGCGACGATCCGTCGTTGGAGCGGTACGACACGATCATTATCGATGAGGCCCATGAACGCAGTCTCAATATCGATTTTTTGTTGGGGATCTTAAAAACGATCTTGCCTCAACGACCAGATCTCAAGGTGATTGTGACGTCGGCCACCATTAATTATGAGAAATTCAGTGCCCATTTTTCTGATGCGCCAGTGATACAAGTCTCGGGGCGGACCTTTCCGGTCGAGGTCCAGTATCACCCAATCCGCGATTTTGATGTGTCAAAGCTCGATGGAACTCGCCTTGCTCAAGCGATTCATCAGGCTGTCTTTGATCTGCGGGCAATCGATCGAGAGCAACAGCGGCCCATGGGCGATATGTTGGTTTTTCTGCCCGGGGAGCGGGAGATCCGCGATGTATCACAGTTTCTGAGGCAAGCTGCAGTCGACCGCTTAGATGTTTTGCCTCTCTACGCCCGGCTAGGAGCGAAGGAGCAGTCCCGCATCTTTCATCCGACAGGTCAGGGAATGCAGCGGATTGTCTTGGCGACCAATGTAGCCGAAACATCACTCACCGTCCCTGGGATCCGTTATGTGATTGATTCAGGGCTTGCTCGGATCAGTCGCTATTCGCCGCGCAGTCGAATTCAGCGTCTGCCGATTGAGCCTGTGAGTCAGGCTAGTGCGAACCAACGCTCGGGTCGTTGTGGTCGAACAGAGCCTGGGATTGCGATCCGCCTCTATGACGAGTCTGATTATCAGGCGCGAGCGACCTTTACCGATGCTGAGATCCTTCGGACCAATTTGGCTTCGGTGGTTTTACAATGTTTGGACCTTGATCTGGGCGATCCACTGATCTTTCCCTTTGTTGATCCGCCAGAGGCCCAGCTGGTTCGTGATGGAATCCAACAATTACGAGAGCTAGACCTGATTTCTGCGCAAGGTCAGTTAACTCAACTCGGTCGTCGTGTCGCTCGAATCCCGCTGGATCCCAGGATTGGTCGAATCCTCTTAGATGCAGAACGTCGGCGTGTCTTTTGGGAAGTCAGTGTGGTTGCATCGGCATTATCGATTCAAGATCCACGTGACGCACAGTTCGACGGGGCGGCGATTGCAGACCCCACAAGTCAGTTTGTGACGTTGTGGAATCTCTGGAATCGAGTGGAAAACGCGCGAGATGAATTGTCCAATTCGAAATTTCGGCAGTGGTGTCAGTCAGAAGGGCTGAACTACAATCGACTTCGGGAGTGGCGAGAGATTCACCGGCAGACGCTGTTGAGTTTTCGCGACCAAAAACATGCGCCTCAGTCAGACGATTTAGACCGTATAGGCTTTCATACGGCGCTCTTGACTGGTTTATCCAGTCAAATCGGTCGTCGCGATGAGCTGGATTATCAAGGAGTTCGCAATCGACGTTTTCGGGTCCCAAAGAATGCCATTCAAACAAAAGCACCGTGGGTGGTGGCCGCTGAACTGGTGGAGACGCATCGAGTTGTGGCGAGAACAGTTGCTCAAATTGATCCAAAGTGGGTCGTTTCGGCGGTTCCCCGATTACTGAAATACACCTACGCAGAACCGTTTTGGTCGAAAAAACAAGGTCGGGCATTGTGTTATCGCACCACCCGGCTGTTTGGCTTGGCATTGATCGAACGTGAGGCGGTGGGCTATGCATCCATTGATGGAAAACTTGCTCGGCGGCTTCTGATTACCGAGGGATTCATTGCCGGTGATATCAAAACCCGTTTGCCGTTTTTGACACACAACCAAGCGGTCTTTTCTGAAGCGTCGGATATTGAAGCAAAATTACGACGCGTTGACGTGATGAAGGCTCCAGAAGATTTATTGGAGTGGTTTGATGTCCGTTTTCCTGAGTCGATTACCGATGTTCGCGGCATGGAAAAGTGGTGGAAAACAGCGTCAGAAGAAGATCGAAAGGCGCTGTATCTGACCGTTGATGATCTAAAAATCGATCCGGAGATGGCGTTGAATACCGCACATTTCCCAGAACAGGTTGCACTGGGACATCTGACGTTGCCGGCGAGTTATCAGTTTGCTCCTGGTCGAGATGACGATGGGGTCACTGTGCAAGTACCACTAGCGGCATTGATGCAGTTAAAGCCTGAAAATTTGGAATGGACTGTCCCAGGTGCGATCGAAGAAAAGGTCGAGGCAATGATTCGAGCGCTGCCCAAAACGATCAGGCGGCAATTGGTGCCAATCCCCGACTTTGTTAAAGCGATCATGCCGATGATCGAGGCCAACTCTGGTAGTTTGATGCAATCAGTCGCGCGCTGTGTGACGAAGCGAACGGGGATGGCAGTTGATCCCTTGGTTTGGGCAGATCAACAACTGGACGCGCGATTGACCTTACGAATCGAGGTGACGGATTCCGATGGTCTGGTGATGGATAGCGACCGTGATCTGTTGAGTTTGCAGCGTCGTCTGGGTGATCAGGTAGGCGACATCCAGCATGCCTCGTCAGCAACGGTCTATCACGATTGGCCGGAGGGTCTTGAGTTGGCTGCGGAGTCCATCACTGATGTTGGTGGTATTGAAATGAAGCGTTTTGAGCGTTTTATGTGTCAGTCTGAGGGTGTGGTACTCGGGTATCTGTTTGATCCCATTGATGCCTCGGTGCAACATCGACGGGCTTTTGCTCAGTTATTGGTAGAGCAGTGTGCTGACTTGTTTCGATTCCTGAAGTCAAAAGAGAGTGCCTATCAAAAAGCAGTCGTCTCGATCTGTGGTGGTGACGAGGATGAAAGTCAGTTGAAACGATTGCTGGTGCTGTCGTGTTTGGATGAGGATTCAGAGGTGTTATCCGAGCAGCAGTTCAAGCGAGCCAGAGAGTCCGTACGTGGCCGTTTACACGCAAGGGCGTTGGCTGTGATGGGTTCGATTGCATCAGCAATGTCTCGACAACGAGCGCTTAAGCAACGGCTTGGCGGGAAGATCCCGGCGGCTTGGTTAACGCCGATAGCAGCCATGAAAGGGCACTTGGAGCATCTCTGCTCTGATGTGTTGGCCAATACTCCTGCTGATCGATTGATTGATCTCGATCGATATTTGCAGGCGATTGAGATGCGCCTGGAGAAATTGCAGTCCCGATTACTCTTGGATGCGCAATGGCAGAAAGAGGTCGATGAGATCGAGTCAGGTCTGAAAGCATTATGGTCAACATACCCAGAGGATTGGCAATATCAGGATCCAAAATTGGTGGATTTGAGGTGGCAAATCGAGGAGTTTCAAGTACTCTGTTTTGCTCAATCGTTGAAAACACGCGATAAAGTGTCGTTTAAACGACTGTCGACTGCTTTGAGGGACTATCGAGAATTATGATGCGCGCGATCTATTTGGTTATCGCTCTGTTTGGTATGCCGGCCCTGGCTATGGCTGAAGCGGAAAACGATCCATTTGAGGGTTGGAATCGCGCGATGTTTTCCTTTAACCAAAAGGCCGACAAATATGTCTTAAAACCGGTCGCTGAGGGATACCAAGCAGTGACGCCGGCTCCTGTGCGTAAAGGCGTGAGTAACTTTTTCAATAACCTCGGAGAGCCAATTACAGCGGCTAACTCTGTACTACAAGCCAAGCCAGGCAAGGCGGCGCGGTCATTAACGCGATTTGTGTTTAATACAACCTTTGGCTTGTTCGGTATTTTTGATGTCGCAGGTGCGATGGGGATTGAACGGGAAAATGAGGATCTCGGACAAACCCTTGCTTACTGGGGAGTCGGCTCAGGACCCTATCTGGTGCTGCCTGTGCTTGGGCCGAGTAACCTGCGAGACCTCGGTGGACGCTTTGGCGATCGGCCGCTGAATCCCATCAGTTGGCAAGACGAGGTGGGAACCACTGAAATGCTGATCAGTGACGGGATCCAGACGCGAGCGCAGTTATTGGGAATGGAACCGAAATCCGTCGGTGATCCCTATGTTCTGATGCGGAGCGCGTATGAGCAACGACGTCGTTACCAAATCAATGATGGCATCGTCGTTGACTTGTTTCTTGACGATCCCTTCTTGGATGACCCTTCAGTCGCTCAATAAGCGCTCGAGTGTTTCTTGATCCTTGATGAATCGAGTGATCCCATCAGCGAGCTTTTCGTTGGCCATGGTGTCCCCTGCGATCGCCAGTAAGAATTCATCTCGAGTTAAGGTTCTTAATGGCTGCCCGGTCGGCGACACGGTTGGTATTGGCTGAAGCAGTTCTTGGCGTTTTTCGAGCTCCTCAAGCAACGCCGGGGAAATTGTCAGTCGGTCGCAGCCAGCGAGGGCTAAGACTTGATCTGCAGTCCGAAACGAGGCTCCCATGACGATGGTTGAGACACCATGTGACTTGTATTGGTTCAGAATATTTTTGACAGATAAAACGCCAGGATCTGATTGCGCCGACTCTGGGATCTCTCCCTTAGCGACGTACCAATCATAGATTCGCCCGACGAACGGACTAATCAAAGTTGCCTGAGCATTTGCCGCTGCGATCGCTTGAGTCTCTGAAAAAAGCAGTGTGAGATTGCAGCCGATTCCTTCTGCCTCGAGCGCCTTGGCGGCTTGAATGCCTTCCCAAGTTGAGGCGAGCTTGATCAAAATTCGATCTTGCGAGATGCCAAAGGCCTGGTATTTCTGCAGGATCAAGTGCGCTTGTTCAATCGAGCGCGCTGTATTGAACGAAAGGCGAGCATCAACTTCGGTTGAGACGTACCCTTCGATGCGTTGCGCGATCTCAACACCAAATCGCACCGAGAGATCGAGCGCAGCCTCAGCAGCTGAGGAAAATCGTCCTGTTTTCAAGCCGAGTTTAGTTTCGGTGATTAATCCTGCGGTCACAGCCGATTGAGCTTGTTTGAGGATTAACGAAGGGTTGGTGGTGGCATCCACTGGCTTGAAGGTTTCAATGGCATGGAAATCAGCAGTGTCTGCGACCACAATACTGTGTTCACGGAGTTGTTCTAAAGTATTCATAGTGTCTCTACATTAGGGATGGCTGCGAGTGCGTCTTCAACGACCGCCCAGTCTGCGTCTGGCAGATGCGCTCTTTCACTGAGAATCCGGCGATACTGGCGCGCACCAGGGACCTGATGATACAGACCCACTAGGTGTCTTGTCAGGTGTTTCAACGGAAATCCTTCGGCCAAGACGGATTCCACATAGGGTCGATAGGCTAATAACGCGTCATAGGCGGTTCGGTTTGGTGGTTCGGATTGGAAGAATTGACGATCGACGCTCAGTAAGAGTTGTGGGGTCTGATAAGCGGCTCGACCGACCATGACACCATCAACCCGAGTCAATGGTTCAAGACATTGACCTAACGAGGTTAAACCACCATTTAAAACGATTTCCATTTCTGGAAACTGTTTTTTCATGAAATAAACAAGTTCATAGTTCAATGGCGGAATAGTGCGATTTTGCTTCGGAGATAATCCTCCTAATATGGCTTTTCGTGCATGAATAATAACATGTTTAATATTTGAACTATTCAACATATCAATAAACTCAGGCAGGGTATTTTCGGGAGTTTGATCATCGATTCCTAAACGGATTTTTGCTGTGATCTTGGGCCCGTTGGTTCCCGCTGCGTTGAGCATGGCCTGAAAACATTCGGAGACGCGATTTGGATCTGCCATCAAAGCGGCGCCAAAACATCCAGCTTGGACACGATCAGATGGGCAGCCAAGATTGAGATTAATTTCATCAAATCCCAGATGTTTGACCCGACAGGTGGCTTCAAACAGCTCTTCAGGATTGGATCCACCCAATTGAAGCGCTAGTGGATACTCGGCCGGCGAGTGAGCCGTCAAACGCTCGAGATCACCGTGTATCAGTGCCTGTGCTGTCACCATCTCGGTATACAGCAATGCTTTTTGAGTCAGGGTGCGAGCGAACATGCGCCAATGGCGATCAGTCCATTCCATCATGGGGGCTGTTGAAAATCGAAACGAGGGGGTTGCCATGGGTGAAGTTTAAAAAAAACCACAGGTATTCGCCACTGCTTTAATCATGATTGAAACTGAACAAATCCATGAGGATTGAAATCTTTTAAATAGTAATTATTATTAATCAGTGCTATATCAAAAATTGAGGATTCTATTTGTGGAATTAGAGCATTTAAGTTTAAGTGAATTACAGGTTTTACGCGCTCGAGTGGATCAAGAAATTGAAAAACGTCAGATGCAGGTCCGAAAAGAGGGTCTAGAGAAAATCAAATCGATTGCCGCTGAATATGGTTTATCTGCTGACGAATTAAAATCGTTATCAGGGAATAAGGCAGTGGGTAAGCGAGGTAGCGTGGCTCCGAAGTATCGTGACCCGAAAGACTCAGAAAATACTTGGACCGGTCGCGGCCGGAAGCCGAAGTGGGTCGAGGCATTCTTGAATTCCGGTGGTCAACTCGAACAGATCGCTATCTAGTCTTCATCACAGACTCCAGCAGGCGCTATACTCTGCCGCTTGCTGGAGGATCACATGACTGTTCGTACACGTATCGCGCCTTCTCCGACCGGGGATCCCCACGTCGGCACTGCCTACATCGCTCTTTTTAACTACGCGTTTGCCAAACAGCATGGCGGACAGTTTGTATTACGCATTGAAGACACAGACCAGAAACGCTCAACGACAGAATCTGAAAAAGCGATATTGGATGCGCTCCGTTGGACGGGCTTAAGTTGGGATGAGGGTCCGGATATTGGCGGAGACTCGGGTCCCTATCGGCAAAGCGAGCGGCGAGCAGAATACGATTCACATTGCCAAACACTCCTCGAGGATGGGCATGCGTTTCATTGCTTCTGTACACCAGCCGAGCTTGACGCCATGCGAGCCGAGCAGATGGCAGCAAAGCAGACACCTCGATACGATGGACGTTGCACACATCTCGATGCGGCAGAGGTTGATGCACGGATAGCTCGAGGCGATGACCATGTTGTTCGGATGCGGGTGCCGACTGACGGTGAGTGTTCGATTCATGATCGGTTGCGCGGATTGATTCAGATTCCGTGGGCGCAAGTCGATATGCAGATTTTGATGAAAGCCGATGGGCTTCCGACTTATCACTTGGCTAACGTTGTTGATGACCATTTGATGGGGATTACCCATGTCATTCGAGGTGAGGAATGGATTCCGTCAGCACCAAAACATCAATTGTTGTATCAGTATTTCGGCTGGGAGATGCCGGAGTTGTGCCATCTGCCCTTACTCAGGAATCCAGATCAATCCAAGCTCAGTAAGCGCAAAAATCCAACATCGATTTTGTATTACCGTGATCAAGGCTTTTTGCCGGAGGCGTTGCTCAATTATCTTGGTCGAATGGGTTGGTCGATGCCGGATGAACGTGAGCAATTTGATTTGGCTGAAATGGTGAGTGCGTTTGACATCGATCGAGTGTCCCTTGGGGGGCCAATTTTTGATGTTGATAAGTTGACTTGGCTGAATGGTCAGTGGCTGAAACACTCTCTCTCCGATGAGCAATACCAACAACGTTTAATGGAATGGATGTGTTCGGAGTCATTTTTTGTGTCGGTCTTGCCGCAGTTAAAATCTCGCATTGATGTATTTTCGGAGGCAGGCCAATGGCTCCAGCCGCTTTGGGCGAAAGATGTGTCTCTGTCGGAAGACACCTTGGGTGCTTTGGGTCTCGAGCAGGATGTTCTCGCAAACGTATTGCAATTCCTGGTGTGGCGTTTTGAGTCTTGTGGGTCCTGGAACCGTCAGGTGATTGAGCAGGAAATCCGATGGGTAGCGAAGGCAGTGGGGCTGCAATTAAAAGACGTGATGCCTCTGGTATTTGTGGTACTCAGCGGAGCGCGTCAAGCCATCAGTGCATTCGATCTTGCCGTACTCCTCGGTCCTGATCGTACGCGTGCTCGTGTCCGTGCCGGCCTCGATGTCATTGGCGGGGTTTCCAAGAAAGGGGCGAAGCGTCTTGAAAAAAGCTATCAAGAAGCACTGAGATCCATTGACACAGAATTGGATGCGAACTAACCTTCGCGTCCTCTTGAAATGGGGCTATAGCTCAGCTGGGAGAGCGCTACAATGGCATTGTAGAGGTCGGCGGTTCGATCCCGCCTAGCTCCACCATTTCGAATACCGTGTCCTGCACGAAATTCTTCTCTAGGTGACCATCGGTGTGCTGATGTGGTGATCGCTGGACATCAATATCGCTACTTCGTTGCCTGATCGCGGCCAGCACTTGATTGAACCTGCATCATTGCATCAGACGCTAGTCGGCCCAATCCACAGCTAAGGATGGAGAGTTAAGGCATCATGAGGTCTGTTTGATCTGCTGACAAAAATTTGGGGGTAGGACCATCTATGCACGTAAGAAAGTCGCTTGAGTACGCGTTAGTGATCGGAGTCTGGACGACATTTGTCTTTGTGATTGTTAGCCCTCTTGTCTCTGAGCATTACACAAGCATCACCATCTTCGCGCTATTTGTGCCATTGGTGATTTATTGGGTTTTGCGCGAAAGGCTGTTGATTTGGGATCACGATGACACTGAAAACCATTAATGCGTTGTTTATCTAAAAAAGTTGGTTGATCTGGAGGTTGGCTGCCTGAATTTTCAGACGTCTGGGATGCAATATCACTGATCCCAGATGGCCTGTCCGGTATTTGTGTTGAATGGATTGAGGAAAACTTGAGTGACTGCGATCGTTGAAGTTCGAGATCTCACTAAACGATACGATGGCGAGAAGCTCGCGTTGAAGAATCTGTCATTCAAGATTGTGAAGGGAGAGATTATTGCGTTACTGGGGCCCAACGGCGCCGGTAAGACGTCGTTGATCTCTGCGATCTGTGGGCTAACGACGATCAGTCAGGGGAAGGTGTTTGTCAGTGGATTTGACGTCCAAGCTGACTATCGGAACGCAAGATCCCTCATTGGATTAGTGCCTCAGGAACTGATGCTTGAGCCATTTGAGACAGTGATGGGTACAGTCTCGCTATCACGAGGCCTTTTTGGAAAAGCGCCTAATCCATCCTATCTCCGAGGGATATTAGAGCGTTTATCTCTCTGGGATAAACGGGATTCGCCGATCAGAGAGCTGTCTGGAGGAATGAAGCGCCGCGTTCTGATCGCGAAGGCACTCAGCCATGATCCCAAGATTCTCTTCCTCGATGAGCCGACAGCCGGGGTCGATGTCGATTTACGCCGCGATATGTGGCGGCTCGTTAAAGATCTCCAGCGCAACGGTGTCACGATTGTTCTCACCACCCATTACATTGAGGAGGCCGAAGAGATCGCGGACAGAATTGCCGTGATTCATGATGGCCAAATCCTCTTAATTGAGGACAAGCGCTTACTGATGAAGCGACTTGGCAAAAAGCAGTTGTTGATCGAATTGGCTGAACCAATTGAAACACTGTCGAATGTCCTGGAAGAGCTCGGAGTCAAATTGCATCACGAAGGATGTCGACTGACATACACCTATGACATGGAAGTTGAGCAAACTGGGATACCGGAGATCCTTGGTGCTCTCAAATCGGAAGGCATTCGGTTTAACGACGTGCGGACAGAGCAGAGCTCATTAGAAGAGATATTTATTGAATTAATCGCGGATAAAACTGGATGAATTACTATGCGATTAGAGCCATTTACACCTTTGAAATGGCGAGGACCTTGAGAACCCCTTTGCAGTCATTTGCGTCTCCGGTGATCTCGACGATCCTGTATTTTATCGTGTTTGGATCGGCGATTGGTCATCGCATGATTCCTGTCGATGGGGTGTCATATGGCGCCTTTATCGTGCCAGGACTCATCATGTTGACAGTGATGACGCAGTCGATTGCGAACGCGTCTTTCGGCATTTATTTCCCCAAGTTTCTGGGTACGATCTATGAGCACTTGTCTGCGCCAATTTCACCGATTGAAATGGTGACTGGTTACGTCGGCGCGGCAGCGACCAAATCTGTGGTGGTCGGTTTGATTATTTTAGGAGTGTCATTTTTGTTTGTACCCCTAGAGATCGCGCACCCAGCTCTGATGATGGGGCTACTCATGGCGACCGCGTTCTGCTTTTCTCTCCTTGGATTTATTCTTGGGCTCTGGGCAAGAAACTTCGAGCAGTTAAATTTTGTTCCGACGCTCATCATTACCCCATTAGTATTTTTAGGTGGAAGTTTTTATTCCATCGACATGTTGCCGCCGATTTGGCGAGACGTGAGCATGTTGAACCCGGCCATGTATTTGATTTCCGGATTCCGTTGGGCATTCTTTGGTAGCTCGGATGTGTCAATCCAGTTGTCAGTCGTTGTTATCGGGTTCTTTATCGCTGTTTTCTTGGGGATTATTTGGTGGATCTTCGCGACTGGATACCGTCTGAGGAACTAAAGAACGTCTCGGATCGGGAACCACTCGCCTTCACGGAGCTGGGATGCATTTTTAGTCATTTCGTTTGTCGGTTCGATAGTTTACTTGTATTGCGTGAATCGATGTTGCTTGGATTCCAAGACAGGTTATCGCTTTCCATCCGTGTTGCGACTCGCTAAGGTTGCCTCGCTAATTCGAAAAAAAACGGTGGGGGACGGTTGATGAAACTGATCTACGTTCTGGTGTATTTCATTCCTGGATCTTTCGATCCGATAGAGACCGGCATGCAGTTCGATTCTTTGGATGAATGCAATGCAGCCGCTTTCGAGATGGCGGACTCGTTTGAGATGAACTACAGCCTTCAATGTGTTCCGCAAGATTCTGGTGAAATTATTCCGCGTGTCTCCTTGAATGTGATGCATGCACCGCATCAATTCAATTAGTCGAACGAATACTGAAGAAAACCCGTGTGATCTGATACGGTTTTCGAAGAATTAGTGGATGGCGACCCATTGCGCAACGCATCAATTCCCTCAGACTTTCGGTTAGTTCGTTTTGCACTGGGTGCCCTTTTCGTTTTAATATTCGTTTTAGTAATAACGATAGAACTCTTTGGAAGGGTAATATGACGAAGCTATACGAACCGTCTCTACCGAAGCTGATGGAAGCAATTGCGACCGAAGCGAGCGGCATGAGAGGCATGGACCGCCGTAATTTCCTTAAAGGCGGCATCGCGGCAGTAGCTGGACTTTCGAGCGTGCAAATGATTCCGAAAGCCAATGCATCTGCAAATCTTCCACCGAATCTCCCTGAGTGGCAAAGCTATCTTGGGCGGGGTGTTGTGGCTAAGCCGTATGGCGATCCTTCTGAGTTCGAAGATCTTCAGCGTCGGACTGTTCCCTGGTTGACAGCTGATGCAGCATCGTCGATTTCGATGACGCCCTTACAGGATTTGGAAGGTATCATCACGCCAAGTGGTGTGGTGTTCGAGCGCTACCATGGCGGGATTCCAAATGTGAATCCGGATCAACATCGATTGATCATCCACGGCCTGGTTGAGCGCCCACTGGTCCTCACGATGGAAGACCTGAAGCGATTCCCGACTGTGTCAGAAATTCGGTTTATCGAATGTCCGGCGAACGGCGGTATGGAATGGCGTGGTGCGCAAATGGAGGCGCTGCAGTTTACTCACGGGATGTTGTCATGCTGCGAGTGGACCGGTGTTCGCCTGTCGACATTGCTCGAAGAGGTGGGTGTTAAGCCAGAAGGCAAGTGGATCTTGGCCGAGGGTGCTGATGCTGCTGGTATGTCACGTTCGATCCCGTTAGAAAAAGCACTTGATGACACCATTATTGCTTGGGGTCAAAACGGTGAGGCCTTGCGTCCAGAACAGGGATATCCACTCCGGATGTTGAATCCAGGTTGGGAAGGGAATACCTCTGTGAAATGGCTCCGTCGTCTCGAAATTGGTGATCAGCCATGGCACCACCGTGAAGAGACTTCGAAGTACACAGATTTGATGCCGGACGGTCGTGCACGCCGTTTCACCTATGAGCAAGAGTGTAATTCGGTGGTGACATCGCCATGCCCAGAAAATCCACTGCAGAAGCGCGGCTTCGTTGAGGTTCGTGGGTATGCGTGGTCAGGCCGAGGTAAGATCAAGGCGGTTGATTTGTCATTTGATGGTGGCGTGAATTGGCAACGTGCAGAGCTTGATGACCTTGTTTTGTCTAAGGCGTTGACGCAATTCAGATTTAAGACGCAATGGAATGGAGAGCCTTGGTTGCTGCAATCGCGTGCAATCGATGAGACAGGGTATGTTCAGCCGACATTAAAGCAGTTGCGTGATGAGCGTGGCGGATGGTCGATCTATCACAAAAACTCAATCCATACATGGAATGTTACGGAAAGCGGAGATGTCTTCAATGTTCAAATCTCTTAATTTGGGTATCGCTGCCATTGCACTGACGATGTCAGGTGCTGTGTCGGCTGGGTCTCTTGGAATCGGCTCGACAGCAACCCCAGAAATGATTGCTGGATGGGATATTGATATCCGTCCCGATGGAATGGGTTTGCCGGAGGGTCAGGGCTCGGTCGCAGATGGTGAAGGGCTCTACGAAGCACAATGTGCGAGTTGTCATGGGTTATTTGGTGAGGGCGCAGGTCGTTGGCCTGTGCTAGCAGGTGGCGAGGGCACGCTTGATACGCTTCATCCAGAGAAGACTGTTGGGTCTTATTGGCCCTACGCGTCGACGCTTTGGGACTATATCCACCGAGCGATGCCGTATCCCGCGCCGCAATCACTGACCGATGACGAAGTTTATGCGATCTCGGCCTATGTCTTGTACCTCAACGACATCGTTGATGAAGACTTTGTGGCAACAAAAGAATCGTTCGCGCAAGTCAAGATGCCGAACGAACCAAACTTCTACATTGACAACCGTCCAGATGTCCAGAACACCCGCTGCATGAAAGATTGTGCAGATCCGAGTCAGTTTGAGATCGTTACCACGATCAACGGCGTGACGCCGACAGGACATTTCAAGGAAGACTCAGGGGTTTCTGCGAATCATTATGGCGGTGATGAACCGAAGGCAGCTACGGTTGAGGTTGCCATGTCGGATGCAGCTATTGCAGGGAAAGCAGTCTATGATAAGGCCTGCCAAGCATGTCATAATATGGGCGTCGCCGGGGCTCCCAAGGTCGGTGATGTGAGTGCCTGGGCAGCACGGATTGCAACTGGCATGGAGTCGATGAATAGTAATGCGATCAATGGCTATCAAGGCGACAATGGCGTGATGCCAGCGAAAGGCGGCAACATGTCGTTGTCGGATGATGAAGTAAAAAACGCGGTAGCGTATATGGTTGAATCGAGCCGTTAGATATGGTTGGATTTATTTTTCAAAAGGAGAGGAAATTATAATGAAAGGGCAACTCCTAACGGCAATCTTGGCTTCGGCTCTGGTCGCCCCTTTGGCATCTGCCGATTCGATCGCCGAAGGCAAATCGATCGCGTGGGATCGTCAGAAAGGTAATTGTTTGGCCTGCCACATGTTTGAAGGTGGGCAGCAGACCGGAAACGTGGGTCCACCAATGGTCGCCATGAAAGCACGTTTTCCTGATCGTGAAGCGTTGGTAGAATATATCAAGGATCCGACCAAGCGTAACCCGATGACGGCGATGCCGCCATTTGGTAGGAACTTAATTCTCACCGAAGCAGAGATCAACAAAGTCGTTGATTATCTGTACACATTAAATTAATCAAAGCAAAGGAGAGTTGCGATGGATCGTCGTAGCGTATTAAAAATTGCTGGAGCGGTATCGGCTGCTACGGCTACGGTGTTTGCGATGCCACGTATGGCGTTCGCGGCCTATTCAGATGCGATATTTAAGCAGAAGGCAGGTGCCGATGCATTACAGAATGCCTATGGCGCCAACGCCACCACGCCGAGTGATCAGGTGAAGTTAAAGGCTCCTGATATTGC
>QXYM01000094.1 GCA_009886945.1 Litorivicinus sp. | reverse complement strand
TTTTATCAGTAAAACATTGATTTAATTATATTTATTTTTAGTGTTTAAAATTTGATCAGACGCATTGTTTGCAGGCGTCACGCGGGCTGTGCGGACTACCTCACTTTTTATCCAAAAAGTTATCCACAGCTTTTTTGGGTAACCATTTTGTCAATACGCGACGCAAAAAAAATGGAAAGAATTGAAAGATCATGAACAACCCGCACAATGAACGGCTCAACAAGGAGTAATTTATGCTAGATCTGAAAACAGCCAACCATATTGTGAACCACATCATCGATGCCGCATCGAAGCGTGACGACCTGAAGCCGATGACCGCGGTCGTGATTGATGCCGGCGGCGCGGTGATCAGTGCTCAACGCCAAGACGGAGCATCACCAATTCGCATTGATCTGGCGAAAGGGAAAGCGCATGGAGCGGTAATGATGGGCATCAGTAGCCGTAAGTTGGGTGAGCGCGCAGAGCAGCAGGCATATTTTATTCAGGCTGTGAATGCTTTGTGTGATGGCTCACTGGTTCCTGTCGCAGGTGGCGTCCTAGTCCGTGATTCAACAGGTGCCATTATTGGAGCAGTCGGTGTGACTGGAGACACGTCAGATCATGATGAAGAGCTCGCCATTGCAGCCATCGAAGCCCAAGGTTTGCAAGCCGACGTTTGAGACCATTCAGCGCGTCAGTGACTGGTCCGCTTGCGGCCGAAGGCGTTACCGCTTGGGCCGCTTTTGGACCAGCGGACCGATCGCTTGCGTCATTGGTCTCAATCCATCGGTTGCCAATGCGCACACTGATGATCCCACGAACCGTCGCCTAATCAGTCTACTCGGCGATCTGGGGTTTGGAGGGTACTGGCTGGTGAATCTCATTGCTGAGTCAACGCCTTATCCGGATCAGTTAGGACGGCGGTCGAGACGCTTATCGATGGTCAATCGACAGGTGATTGAGCAAGCGATTGATGAGTCCGATCAGACGATTCTGGCGTGGGGTGCAGGAGGCATTCGGTGTGACTTCCGCTTTCGGTTGGTTCGATCCATTCATGAACCTCAATGCTTTGGCTGCACCAAGGCCGGCGAACCAAAACATCCACTCTACCTGCCGAAACATTCCACGCTTCATGGTTTTCCTGGATATGCCCATCAGGATGACGACAAAATCTCGGCCAGGGTGCGTCGTAGAGACTCTTGATACTCGGTTTCGGACGCAAAACCTGAGGCGATCTCATGAAGTTTGGCATTGGGGTAAAGGGTAGCCAAGTGCTGAGCCAAATGCATTGGATGCAGCGCGTCTTGGTGTTGACCGATCACATCAATGCGACCCTTGAACTGTTGGAGATCTGAGGCACTCAAGGTCAAGGCCTCGGATTCAAGCGCATCCATCCAAATCATCAGATCATTGAGTCGTGGATGATCAAGCAATCGTTGGTAGGTCTCTTGGTTCCGTGGAGCAGTCGCTTTCAGTGCCTGAAAGCGAGGTTCATCCATTAATTCAGTGAGCCATTGTGATTGTGGCTGTGTTCGGATAATCGTTTGTAATGCCCGAAAAACAGCGAAGTGATCCGTATTTTGATCGACGCCAAAAGCTGGCCGAGAAAGCACCAGATGCGGGATCGCAATCTGTTGACTGAGCTCCATCACTAACGCGGCGCCGAGCGACGTCCCACCCATGATTTGTGGGTCCTCACCGAGATGGTCGATGAGTTCATGCAGGTCCATCACCGCTCGCTGGAATGACAATTCCTGACTGGGGCCCAGTTCGCTAAAGCCATGCCCGCGAGTCTCAAGACACACCAGACGCGAGTCTTGGAGGTCTGGCCAAGTCTCGAGAATCTGCCGATGGTCCATGGCGAAGCCATGCTGAAAGATCACGAGCCGCCCGTGCCCGTGATCGAAGTAGTGGAGAAGGGTGCCGTCAGATGCTCTAAAGGGTTTGAGCATCGATGTCCTTAATACGAGTCAGCTTCCTCAATGGAATCCTGTCCGAGGTAGATCACGCCGGGCGCTTTGTCCGGGATGTCTCCAGATTGATCGTTAATTTGACTCCACCAGTGCGCAAATTCTTCTTTGCTCATTTGATGTGGGTAGAGTGTGCCTGTTTGATTGTGGTTTGTACTCATCACTTACTCCAAATTGCTCGGGTCAGTGACGATCCTTGTCGTTGATTACCACCTTGGTCGAAGTATCCTGCACAGGTTTCTCATCGACTGCAAGTGACGCATAGTCGAATGCAGGTTTTTCGCTATCATGTTTTGATTATTTTGGTCGATTGATTGTGCACGGAGGAAAGATTGTGCGATTGGTAGGGATTTTATTGAGTTTGAGTTTGAGCTCCGCGGTCTATGCCGAGACTTGGCTGTGCCGTCACGAGAGTCCTGACCATGAAGATCTGACCTTCATGCCGCAATCAGATGGCACTGTCACGTGGCAACATCAAAAACTGGGCACGATGGAGCCTCTCAAGTTGATTGTGAATTCCGATGGATTACTCACGATGGCGACACAACGGCTGAATATTCTCTATTCCCGGTTTTTCCATCTCGACAAATTTAGCGGTCGAATGGGTGAAACCACGTTCCGCGGTTCGACCTTACGTCGACTTGCCGAAAAAGATCCAGAGCTCAACTGGGACATGGTCACGACCTTGTGGCAGTGCGAACAGACGAGTCAGTCAGCGAAGTAACAAGTCGCAGACAATCAAGTCATGATCAGAGATCGTGAGTCCATCACGGCCAATGGCTGGGATTGTTTTCGGGTGTTGCGCGATGAGTTGTTTGACAAAGAACCAGTCAATGCGGCCGAGCGGAGCCTTGGGATAGCCGCGTTCGCGCGGTCTTTGTGTGACGTCCTTTGTATTGCAGGTCCCCCATTGAAACTCGTGGTGATGACAGAGATCAAATAGCGGCTCATAGGCGCAAGGGTTCAAAAAACGATCGGGGTACGCTATCGCCAATTCGGCTCTTTCGCGGAATGGATCTGTGTGTAATCTGGGGTTCAATGTCGATGTATTGAGATCACCACCAAACACGGACGGCAAATGCGTCAATCGACGGTCGAATAACTCCCTTAAGGCGTCTGCTCTCTCTATTGGTCCTTGATTATTTTCAAGATGGGTCGTGAATATCTCAACTGGTCCAATGGAGGTTTCGAGCGTAGCACCCACTGCAATTCGACCCCCCAGTCTTGGTTCATTAAATCGCCGATGCCACCAGCTTCCGTCACTTTGTGTGAATCGATGAAGCCAAGGTTTGTGTAACGGATATCGGCTGAGAATGGCGTTGCCATGCAGTCCAGCCACGTTGGTGCTCTCTACAGGGCTCGCGATTTCCCAGGGATTGCCGAGCTCGAGCTCGACAAATTCAACTGCAAACAAGCCATGCCAACCAAGCCTCGCTGCCAATTCCTTGGCAGTATGCTGCTGTCCGGATCGACTCATTCCAAGATCCATCTCACTGAGAAACAGGACCTCAATATTCTCCCGCTCGATCAGGTCAGCCGCCCGTTGCCACTCTTTACCACGTTCCAGATTCCAACTTCCAATGCGAATCGAATCCTCGATGACGTGATTGGATTCAACATCCATCACTTGAAGCTCATTGAGGCACGGAAAGAGTTGTGCCCAGTCGCAATAGGGATCCCCGCGATCGACTGCGACGAGAGCGTCAGCACGAAGCTCGATTGAGGGGATGGAGATGTCATTCACTCGTTTTGTCATATAACTCTGGCAAACTCCTCACACGAGGTGATTATGGAATGCATTGCACACCGTGGCTCGGCGCTTCGAGTACCTGAAAACTCGCTCGCTGGCATCAAGTACACGGCAATGATGGATATTAAACAGATCGAATGCGACATTTCTGTGGCATCCGATGATATTGCTGTCATTTTTCATGACGAGTCACTTCGTCGCATGACTGGTGACCCGCGTTCAGTGCTTTCAGTCTCTAGTGAAGAGCTAGTGACGATTCCACTGATCTCTCCATTCAGATCAGCGACTCAATACATCCCCACAGCACTTGATTGGATGCAGGAAGCATCTCGTCACGGCCTGTTTATGCACCTTGAAATCAAAGTTCATGATCAAGAGTTTCGGCGGGCAGTTGATGCCGCGTTAAGGGCTTTTGACGGATCAGGCTTGACGAAGGATCACGTTCGGTTTTCATCATTTTCGTTCCAAGCGCTCCAGTATCTATCGTCGATTCGCCCAGAACTCTCTTTGGGTTTGGCGGTGGCGCAATATTCAGAGATCGCAGATCGATCAATCGAGGAGCTCGATCTGGAGTCGATGCATTTGCAGGTAGAGTTTGTGACTCGTGAACACCTACAGGCGGCTCGAGAACGAGGGCTGACAGTTTGTCTCTACACCGTGAATGAGTTGTCGATCCTGGGTGATTTACCCCTGCAGGCCATTGAAGCTGTATTTACGGATGATCCAGTGACGCTGCGGGGCGCAATCGCCGCCCTGAAATTTTGAAATTCAACCCCATATACACGCCAGGAGGTATTGCTCGTGCGGTATTTTGATGTCAACCAGAATCCTGTCATGATCAATCAAGAGGGAAAGGTGTATCGCTTGGAAACGGATAACATGTTGGTTCAAGAATCGGCGAATTATCAGTTGCCTGAGGAAGCAATCGAACTCACCGAAGTGAGTTTTCTGAGACGATTTCATGATCGTCTTGCGCATGCCTTCATACGATCACTGGATCCTCATCCAATCACTCATGCCGACAACGAATAAGGTTGATCTGACCCGATGAATCTAGAAACAGTGCTTTCTGTGCAACACTACTCGGATGCGTTATTTTCCTTCAAAACAACCCGAAGTGAGGATATTCGCGCGTTTAAAGCCGGCCAATTCACAATGATCGGTATGGGCGACAATGATGTCTTGCGCGCCTATAGCATTGCATCTTCACCGGCTGCTGATCACTTGGAATTTCTTTCGATCAAGGTGCCAGGCGGGCCATTGACAGAGCGCCTCAAGGATATTCAAGACGGGGATCAGATCGAGGTTGGCGATCGTCCGACCGGAACCTTGGTTCTCGATAATTTGCTTCCAGGGAAACGGCTTTGGTGCGTGGCAACCGGGACAGGCCTCGCGCCTTACCTGTCAATCATCCGTGACCCGGCGACTTTCGAACGATTTGAGCAGGTGATCGTCACGCATACGGTTCGGACGACCCAGGAGTTGGCCTATCGGGAGCTCCTTGGCTCGCTGCCGATTACCTATTATCCAACCGTGACTCGCGAACCCTTCGCGACTGAAGGCCGAATCACCCAACGGATGGATGATGGCTCACTGTGGGACGATTTAGGGCTCGATCCTTGGAATCAAGCCTGCGACCGCATCATGATTTGTGGATCTCCCGAGTTCAATAACGAATTGAGAAACCGTTTGCAGTCAGAGGGTTTCTCACACGGGACAAATCGAGCTGCTGGTCATTTTGTCCAAGAGCGCGCGTTTGTGATGCAACGGGTTGATTAGCGTTGCTTCAGGCCCTTGAGCCGATCAAAGAGAATCGATGAATCTCGAGAGCCTAACCCATTCTCCATGATCGACTGATATTGCTGGTGGACGAACTCAAGACAAGGAAGCGACAGATGCTGATCAGCTGCCGTGTCGCAAGCGATACCCACATCTTTGGCATGTAAACGCGCCTCAATCCCTGGCTCGAAATCTTCAGCAATCATCTTCGGTGCCATCAGAGACATCATTTGACTGCCCCCCATCCCGTCTTTGATGGCTTCAAATACCGCATTCGGATCAGCACCCAACGTTTTTGCAAAGGTTAAACACTCAGCAACACCTTCAATGGTGATGGTCTGCGCAATCTGATTGCTGAGTTTTGCGATTTGTCCATGGCCAGCATCGCCCACGCGAGTGATTGCTTTGGCATAGCACTCGATGACTTGATTCGCTTGTTCACAGGCCTGAGTGGAACCACCTTGCATCACGATCAATCGAGCTTCCTCAGAGGCCCAAACACCTCCTGAGACGGGAGCGTCGACAAACATCATTCCCATCTCGCCGAGTTGCCTGGCAATGCCCATCGTCCGTGCTGGATCAATCGTTGAGTGATCAATGAATAACGTTCCAGGGTTGGCCGCGCGACCTGCCCCATTGTCACCAAGAAGAACGGCTTCTACATCGGCCGTCCCTGTGACATTGGTGACGATGACATCAACATTCTGTGCGACTTCCGTGAGGCTTAAGCAGGGTGTTGCACCGAGTTCGACAAGGCCTTTGGCCTTACCCTCGAATATCTCAGGCCGTCTCGCATAAAGTTTCACTGCGAAGCCCCGATTGATAATATGACGAGCCATGGGAAGACCCATGGTACCTAGCCCGATAAATCCTACTGTGAGAGTCATGTTTTGCCCTTGAGTCGATGGAAGTCAGCATGAAAAAAATTGCTCTGCATCTTGCATTGGTTCTCGCGCAGACTGCAACTGTTTGCGCGTCAGAACGACCGTGGTGGGAAACTGAGGTGGCTCGCGAGATGGCGTTGATGGAAGCGCAAAATGAAGAGATCCGACGAGCGATCGAGACAGAACTTCAGTTTCATGATCATGCGGTATTTGCTGAACTTGAGCGTCTATCAGACGCCTATTTAGAACAGACAGAGAAACAGTGGAGCGCCAACGACGAGGCGGTGATTCGGCAAGAAGTTGAACGCCTGAATGCTGCAATGCGGCCTTACTTCGATGCAGAAAGACACCTATTTGAAGTCGACAGTTATATGACTGATCGAACCAAACGGTAAGGATAGTCGCGGACCTCGTCAGTCACCGGAATCCGATGGAATCTGAGATGTTCAAAAAATGAGACGGCACTTTCGTGAGCTTTTACCAACAGGAGCTCAAGGCCTTGATCGAGTGCGACCTGCACAGCTTCATGGATCAGTCGGCTTCCCAGTCGACGTTTCTGATGGTCCTTTGCAATAAAGAGGCCTTGAATCTGAAGGCACTGATGATCATCCGGTAGATCAGAGCTATCCTCATTGACAACCAAGATTGCAACGAGAGTGTTGTTCTCGTTGCGAAGCCCGTAGAATTGGTGATCAATCCAGTCAGAATGACGATAGCGGTAGGCGTTAACGCTGAGCCGGTAGAGTCGGTCAGATAATTGCCAAGCCGTGATGGACGATGCCAAAACCTGGTTAATTGCGTCCAACGCGTCTGGTGTTTCGTGGGTCAATCGATAAGACATGGCTAAGTCTCCAGCAGAGGCTTTGATATGGGGGATGAAAAACAGTGTTCAAAGCCGTGAAGCAGAATCAACTGGTCTATGCCTATGGGCTCGGCTTGGTTGGCGTTGTGTGTTTTGCCGCGACACTCCCTCTGACCACCATCGCGCTCAATGATTTCTCACCCACTCTGATTACCATGCTCCGCGCAGTCATTGCAGCATCTGCCGCTTTGGTTTGGATTCTGGTGAGCCAATCAAGTCGTCCTGCCCAGCATGAGATTAAGCCACTGTTGGTCAGTGGTTGTGGTCTCATCTTTGGCTTTCCACTCGCAATGGCGATTGGGCTTCAATCGGTTCCTTCTTACCACGGTGCTGTTGTTTTGGGTGTTCTGCCACTGATGACAGCCGTGCTTTCGGTTCTTGTCCATGGCTATCGGGCGCGCTTAGGATTTTGGTTGTGTGCGTTAGCCGGCGCGTCACTGGTCATTGTATTTACCCTGCGAGAGCAGGGGGGATCGGTCAGTTGGGCTGATCTTTGGTTGGTTCTAGCGGCACTGATGGCTTCATCTGGCTATGTGATTGCCGGGGATCTTGCCAAACGCCGCCCAGGTCCTTGGGTTATTTGTTGGTCATTGGTACTGCTGTCGCCGATTGCTCTGGTTGGAACCCTGATGGTTTGGCCCGATTTTTTCTGGGCACGTCCAGATAGCTCACTTCTGTCGGTCTTGGCACTTGGACTGTTTTCGATGTTTTTTGGCTTTTTTGCCTGGAATTCGGGGTTGGCGTTAGGCGGCATTGCCGAGGTTGGTCAAGTTCAGTTGCTTCAACTCTTTTTGACGCTACTTTGGGGAAGTATCCTGATTGGGGAAGTCGTGACGTGGGATGTTTGGGTGTTTGCTCTGCTGGTCGCACTGACAGTTTATATCGGTAGGAAGCTCGCGTGATGGATGAGACTGTTGATGCGCAAGGCGCTCGGGGACTGGATCGACAGATCATCGCCTCAGGAGTGAGTGGCTTTTGCTTGATGATGCGGGCGGCCAAGGCGGCCTGTGATCGGCTACTGGATGAGCATCCGCAGTCGGTCATCTGTCTGGCGGGCCCGGGGAATAACGGTGGCGATGCCTATGGAGTGGCTGGGCTTCTTGTACTGGCGGGTATCCCGACACAACTTGTCGCGCTGACCACTCCGACAGGCGATGCATTAAAAGCACGGCATTTCTTTGAAGATGTGGGTGGAGTGGTATTGGATACCGTGACGGCACTCAACGCTGCAGATTGGGTTGTTGATGGGCTTCTCGGCACCGGTTGTGATCGTCCACCAGAGGGCTTGATTGCAAGCGCAATTCATTGGATTCATGCACAACGGGCAGAGGGTGCTTTGGTGATGTCGCTCGATGTCCCATCGGGGCTCAATGCATCGACTGGACAAGCCTATCATCCGTCGGTTGAGGCCGACATGACCCTGACGTTTTTAGCGCTGAAAACGGGTCTTTTCACCGGAGAGGGACCATCGATGTCTGGCGAGGTCTGTTTTGATGCGCTCAAGCCTTGGTCAGTCAACATGCTCGCGCCCCATACACGATTGATCAGTCAAGAGCGGATCGATCTTCCCAGCCATTCGAAAACCGCACACAAAGGATCTCGAGGAAGCGTTCTTGTGGTCGGAGGGCGTCACGGGATGGAAGGCGCCGGCCAGCTGTGTGGACTTGCAGCCTTGCGGACCGGTGCCGGGAAAGTTTTCTGGGCAACCGATGCGCCCGTCTCTGAGATTCCCGAGTTGATTCGCGTGCCATGGGATCTCAATGCGATCACAGACTGTGCGACGAATTGCCTCGCGGTGGTCATCGGTCCGGGATTAGGATTGGATGCAGGGCCAGTGATTGAGGCGTTGTGGGCGCTGAATGTCCCATTGGTCGTCGATGCAGATGCCTTGAATTGGTTGTCTGAACATCCTTTGCCCAATCGTCAAGCTCCTTGGATTGGAACGCCACATCCGTTGGAGGCGCATCGATTAACCGGACAGTCATTCGATGATCGTTTTACCATGCTCGAATCGCTCGAAACGTTGTACGAGGCGACTTGGGTTTTAAAAGGTGCAGGGACCTTGGTGACCGGTAAGCCAACTTGGCTGAATCCGCTGGCGAATCCGGTCTTAGGGACAGCCGGTTCCGGTGATGTCCTCGCTGGGATGATCGGTAGCCTGTGGGCGCAAGGTTCTAAAAGCCCTGCAATCACCGGGGTCTGGTTGCATAGCCAAGCCTTTTTGGCAGCCTTGGATCAGCGTGGATCTGACGTGATTGCGAGCGACGCGATTGAGGTGATCGGACGCATTAAGACTGCTTGATTCAGCGGCATGACTGGCCTAATGTAACCGCGCTCATTAGGGCGAAAACGATAAAAATTGGAGAGTCTCCTGTGAAAACCCGCATTTCATTGCTCCCAAGCATGGGCATTCCTCGCCCCTTTAGCGACACCAAGCCACTGCAAATTGTGGAGGCAGACTTGGCGAATCCAGGTGCCGATGAAGTGCTTGTGAAAATTCTCGCCGCCGGTGTGTGTCATTCTGATTTGTCAGTGATCAATGGGGATCGCCCAAGACCAACACCTGTCGCCTTGGGCCATGAAGCAGTGGGAGAAGTCGTCAAAACAGGCCCAGGCTCCAGTGATTTAAAGCCCGGACAACGAGTCTCGATGATTTTTGTGCCAAGTTGTGGGCATTGCGATTGTTGCGCTGAGGGGAGGCCTGCACTCTGCGAGCCGGGCTTGCAACACAATACTAACGGAAGCTTGCTGTCTGGCGCGAAACGCATCTCAGTGAATGGTGAGGTGATTAATCATCACTTGGGCATTTCTTGTTTTTCTGACTATGCGGTCAGTCATCGTCGAAGCCTGGTACCCATTGACTCTGATTTGGATCCAACAGTTCAAGCCGTTTTCGGCTGTGCTGTCCTCACGGGTTGTGGCGCTGTATTGAATACAGCGCGTTTACACGCGGGTGAGCGAGTGGCGATTATTGGTCTTGGGGGTGTGGGTTTGGCTGCGTTGCTCGGAGCGCATGCTGGCGGTGCGCGTCAAATCATTGCCGTTGACGCTAATCCAGACAAAGAGGCACTGGCTCGCGAGTTGGGTGCCGATCATTTCGTGAATGCGCGAGATCCGGATGCCATTGAGCAAGTCAAAGCATTATCATCTGGTGGTGTGAATTTGGCCGCCGAATTCGCCGGCGTCATGCCGGCATTGGATATGGCCATCGAGGTCACGCGTCGTGGAGGACGAACAGTGACAGCAGCGCTGCCTAATCCTGCTGATCGTTTGTCAGTCGCCGCAGCACGACTCGTGACTGAGGAGCGCGCGTTAATGGGATCATATGTCGGTTCCTGCGTCCCCTCGCGAGATATTCCAAATTTCCTCGCTCTGCATAAAAAAGGGTTACTTCCAGTCGATCGGATGATTTCCCACACGTTGGAGTTAGCGGAAATTAACGTCGCCATGGAGCGGTTGGCCGAAGGCCAAGCGGTTCGTCAAATTATCTGTTTTTGAGTGAGTCAATGATGTCCTTATATCAACCGTTATCTTTTGTGAATGGTCAGTGGGTCGGAGCGACCTCAGGCGCAACGTTCGAAGTCGTGAATCCGGCAACCGGGCAAGTGGTTGAATCGGTTGCTGATTTGTCTGCCGCCGATTGTGTGAAAGCCATTGATGCCGCTGAAGCTGCCTTTCCGGCCTGGGCTGGGCTCACCGCCAAGGAGCGTTCTGCCATTTTGCGTCGTTGGTTCAATCTCATGACGGAACATACTGAAGAACTTGCCCATTTGATCACTGAAGAGATGGGTAAGCCTCTGGCTGAAGCACGCGGTGAAGTGGCTTATGGGGCGAGCTTTATTGATTGGTTTGCTGAAGAAGGTCGGAGAATCTATGGCGATGTGATTGCTCCGCACATGACTGATAAGCGGATTCTTGCGATCAAACAACCGGTGGGTGTCGTGGCAGCCATTACACCGTGGAACTTCCCACTGGCAATGATTACCCGAAAAGTCTCCCCAGCAATCGCAGCAGGCTGCACAGTCGTCATCAAGCCGTCAGAGGATACGCCGCTCACGGCCTTGGCCGTGTGTGAATTGGCGCGACAAGCGGGGATCCCAGATGGCGTGATTAATTGCGTGACTGGTATGGACGCCCCGGCGATTGGTCAGGTGTTAACAGGTGATTCTCGAGTGCGTAAGGTGACCTTCACCGGCTCAACACAGGTGGGAAAAATTCTTTATCGGCAATGCGCAGACAGTGTGAAGAAAATCTCATTGGAATTGGGTGGGAATGCGCCTTTCATTGTTTTTGATGATGCCGATCTCGATGCGGCGGTTGACGGAGCCATGTTATGCAAATTCCGTAATGCCGGACAAACGTGTGTCTGTGCGAACCGGATTCTGGTCCAAAGTGGGATTCACGACCGGTTTGTTGAAGCGTTTACTAAACGAGTCAAAGCGATGAAAGTCGCCGATGGCAAAACTGAGGGATCCGACGTTGGTCCATTAATTAACGCAGACGGTAAGGCAAAAGTTGAAGCGCATGTTGAAGATGCCTTATCGAAAGGCGCGACGGCAATCTGCGGCGGTGAGTCGCATGAGGCTGGCCCACTATTTTACAGCCCGACGGTGTTGGTTGGCGTCACAAAAGACATGTTGATGGCGTCGGAAGAGACTTTTGGACCGGTTGCTCCGATTTATCGATTTGACCATGAAGCAGAAGCCATCGCATTGGCGAATGATACGCAGTATGGATTGGCGGCGTATTTTTATACTGAGGATTTGTCTCGAACATTCCGAGTCTATGAAGCCTTGGATTACGGAATCATTGGTGTGAATACCGGGATTATTTCAACGGAAGTGGCACCTTTTGGTGGGGTCAAAGAATCGGGTTTGGGACGAGAAGGTGGTCCACACGGAATCGATGAATTCCTCGAGACAAAATACGGTTGCATCGGGATCAAATTATGAGCAAAGACAGTTTTGATCGAGGCTTAACCAAGCGTCGACAGGTCATGGGTGATGACTTTGTGGATCGTGCACTCGGTCAAGCCGATGAGCTCACCATGCCCATGCAAGACTTTGTCACTCGGGTGGCCTGGGACGAAATTTGGAATCGAGAGGCGCTGTCCGATCGTGATCGCTCGCTGGTGAATCTGGGAATGATTGCTGCGCTGAATCGTCCACAGGAATTCCGGGGGCATGTCAGGGGTGCGCTGAACAACGGAATGAGCCCAGAAGAGATTCGTGACGTCTGTCTGCAAATCGCAGTGTACTGCGGATTTCCAGCGGGCCTTGATTCCCTAAGACATGCGATGGAAGTGATCAATGACAACCACTGAAACTGAGTCACCAGAGAGTGTTCTGATCTATGTGTACGATCCCATGTGCAGTTGGTGTTATGGCTTCCGGCCAACGTGGAAAGCCTTGAAGAGTCAATTACCTGAAGGGCTTCCAGTGGTGTCGCTGTTGGGCGGCCTTGCCGATGATAGTGATGTTTCAATGCCTGAGGATATGGTGAAGTATCTCAGACGTACCTGGAGTCAGATTGAGTCCACCTGCGGAGTCCCCTTTAATCACGCCTATTGGGATCAAACACCGCCACCGCCGCGAACCACGTTTATCAGCTGTCGAGCGGTCATTGCCGCCGAACGGCTCGCTGGGCGTGGTGAGGCCTTCGCTGAACGGATCCAAGATGCTTACTACACCGAAGCACAGAACGTTTGGGACTTCAATACACTCTGCGATTTGGCTGAGGCCTTTGGGTTTCAGCGATCGAGTTTTGCAGACGCCTTAATGTCAGACGATGTCCGAGCCGTCCACGATGAACAGCGGCAGTTAGCTGAACGATTGCAAGTGGAGGGCTATCCGAGCGTCTTGTTGATCCACCAGGGCCAGGCGTATCCGATTCCGGTCAGACATCAGGGTGCCGATGTCATGCTGAGCGATATTTCAGACCTGCTTGCTGAATCTCAGGCTTAAAGCGCAAACTCATTTTTCAGTAGGTGTTTCAGCGCATCGATGGATGCCGGTCGAATTGCAAATGCGGCTTGCCCTGCAGGGAAAAACTGATCAATTTCAACGGCATGTTTGTAGGCTTGCGTTGGAGGCATCCAGCTTAAAATATGAAGTCGCGAGCGGTAGGTCTCATAAATCAATTGGACCTGTTCGCGCGACGGAAGATCACAGCCTGTAAAAGGCTCACAGGCTTGGTAGTCGATCAAGGATTCGAAGAGAGGTCCACCCTCTGCGAACACATGATCCCAAGATTCAAAATGAATTCCTTGCGAATGGCCGTTAATCACACTGTCTTCAACGGCCAACAGCACCGCTTCGGCTGCTAACGCTTCCGTTTTCATCAACCACCTCATTATTGTTATTGGTGTCTCTGGCAACGTTAGTGCAGTCGCAGTGCACAAATCAAAGGTTAGGTTGCAAATATTTGCGACATGTCCTTGAAGGATTTGAATTCAAGTGCGTTGCCTGAGGGCTCTTGAAAAAACATGGTTGCCTGTTCACCCACCTCGCCCTCGAAACGGATATTGGGTTCAATCAGAAACTCGATGTCAGCAGCTTTGAGTTTCTCAGCCAAATCATGCCAATCGTCCCAGTCGAGAATGACGCCAAAGTGGCTTGCTGGGACTTGTTTCCCGTCCACAGGATTTGTTGTTGCAGGCGTGTGTTCATCCTCAGCGAGGTGGGCGACCACCTGATGGCCAAAAAAGTCAAAATCAATCCAACGTTCTGACTGACGTCCTGTGCTACAACCGAGAACATCGATGAAAAAATCTTTGGTAGCCTCAAGATTCGAGACGGGGAATGCCAAATGAAAAAGGGGCTGTGCCATAGATACCTCGTGTGATTGAATTGTGTTTGTAATGGAGACTTACTGGATGACTACCATCTTCGATTTTGACGCGTTTGCCAAGATGACAGAAGAATTAATGCATCGATCGCCTGATCGTGCGCGTGCTGTCATGGTTGAAAATAATGCGTATTACATGCTGGTCAATATGCACATTCAATTGTGCAATATGGTTGAATTTGCGGACTATCACGAATCTGCGCTTGAACCCTTCATTGAGGGGGTTAAAGCCGAGGTGGAGCGCATACAGAACCGCAAAGGCTCACGTTGGCTGGATGACTTTATCGTTGGACAGCGTGATCAATGAGAGAGCCAACTCGCTAACCGCTCGGCGATCATGACTGTTGGCGCGTGTGTATTGCCACTGGTAATGGTCGGCATCACTGATGCATCAGCAATGTATAGGTGTTGCACCCCGTGGACCTCAAGTTTTTCAGAAACGACTGCCATTGTATCGGTCGCCGGCCCCATCTTCGCGGTACCGACCGGATGAAAAATGGTGCTAGCAACATCACCTGCTGCCTGAATCAGTTCATCGGGTGTGTTTTGAGTCCGGCCGGGCTTATGTTCTGACGGTGAAAATTGATCAAGCAGCGGATGATCCATTAATGCTCGTGTTTTCTCGATCGCCTGACACACCACTTGTTGATCATGAGTCTCCGAGAGATAGCGCGGATCAATCCTCGGGGCGTCACTCGCTCTGGGGCCGCTGATATGTGTGCTTCCTCGACTTGTCGGACGTAACTGACAAACACTCGCAGTCATCCCGGGAAAAGGATGCAGTTTGGTTCCCAACTGATCAGCGCTCATCGGTTGGATGTGAAATTCCAGATCGGGTCGATCGACATCGTCACTGGATTTAAAGAAGGCGCCCAGTTGGCTAGGAGCCATCGACAACGGACCCGATTGGTTATAGGCATATTGCAAGGCCATCTTCACACGACCGAACCATGAGTTGGCTTGTTGGTTTAATGTATCCCCGCGTTTTAATCGATATTGCAAACGCACTTGCAGATGATCTTGCAGATTGTTTCCAACCCCCAACAGCTGGGTGTGAACCTGAATACCA
>QXYM01000093.1:10179-16607 GCA_009886945.1 Litorivicinus sp. | reverse complement strand
GGTTCTTTGCCGACTCTATTAATGTCACGAGTACCTCATGCACCATGTCTTAGCAGAGATCGAAACTATTCTTGAAACTCTAGTTCCTTTCCAGACAACAGAAGAGTGCTATTGATACCTAATTCGCCACCATGTCGGCGCCGCAGCACTGTGGACTTTTGATCTTTCCGTCGCATTGAGGACATTGCGATATCTGCACGGTCGTACCGTCATCTAGTGTCAGCGAACCATCCACTAAGGGCTCGTCGCATTTTGCGCAAGTTGCGTTGACAGCCATTCCACAAGCATCGCATTCATAAGTCGCCATTTCATATCTCTCTCATTGAATTGATTTTCGGCACCACTCAATCGCGTTCACAGACCGAGCCAATCACACAACTATAGCAAGCGAAGTCAATTTGAAAAGCTAAAGCATGAAATTTTGCTCAGCGCACTCGCTCTACCAACTATCCACTAGTCACAAGCACATTCAACTGTCACCATCTTCAAATTCGCGAGTTTTTCATCCCACCTTTGTGATCAGAATGTCATGGCCAGTCCACCTTGACTCATGGAGCTATCTCAACAATACCTTCGTGGCAAGCCCCATGGGATCACCGAATCGCACATACCGAGCTCAACCAGATTTTCAAAAATGGTGCTGAACCCAAGTGCAACACTATTTGCCTTGTGGTGGTACGTAATTTTGAAGTGTTGTCTGTGCCAGTGTTGCCGCATTAGTGATATCGAATGCCTCCAAAATATGAAACTGATCAAAAGCTCCGGTTGAACCGACAGCAATTTTGACTGCCATCGCCTGATCGATGGAACCATCAACGACAGCCACAAAATCGAAGATGCCTCGAGTCAGCTGGAAATCAATCAGTTCAATCCCTGTGGATGCGCTCATTGCCTTCACTATCTCTTTCCGGTCTTGGGTTGGGTTAGCAACAAAGCCCTTCATAGCTGAGGCTGAATAAGTTCCTACGCAGAACATCATAGCCATTATTTGTCTCCTTCATGTTATTCCCCTCAATGGCGACACCTAATGAGGATGGTTTGTGGGTAGAATCAAGTTAAAAAAATCAACATTCTTTTGTCTGTCTTACAATTATCCTTCAAATACCACGGAACCGGATACGGGATCAGTCACGCCCAGTTCGGGCGACCATTCATCCAATAAATGTCTAGTGCTATCCAATAAATCAATCATCGCTGGCATCGCCGCCTGCATGTGTCTTTCGCTCTCCCATAAACCATATCCAACATAAGTTTGATCACCTGTCTTGGCTAGGATGTGAAGGAGTCGTCCGTCTAAAACCGTCGTCTCCCGGAAGATACTTTCAAATTCAGCCTGATGACCCGCCTTTACTTTAAATCGAACAACATTTGTGTGCTTAGCCATTTTCATTTCCTCTGCAGAACACTATTCATCAACAGCAACATACTTTTCTGCTGGACTACAACGCCGACGCTCCACTAAGTTACCCACTACCGCAAATACAATAATCGAACTAGTTTAGGATTTAGACTGTACAGATTTTCTCGCCGGATCTTAACTTTAGGTTGGGAAATCGGCAGAGGATAAACAATGCTTGTCTTGCTAATCGCACGCTTCGACGTGTCTTTCGATGAATGGCGAATTGTGTTCGATCAAGACGAACCAATCAGACATCAATTCGCAAATGATTTCGTGGTTGGTCGAGTAGATAATCACACCGCCATGATCAAATGTGATGTGTTTGATCCTGAAAAAATGGATGAAATCATGTCGATTCGGATGGCGGAGCCAGATATTACTCGACTCGGTCTGAGCCATGAAATCTTCGAATTACACCGCACCAACTAATACGAGGAACTCGAACTATGAATGACTATATCGTCACACATACATTCAAATCAGAAGAGCATCGCACTAAGCATTTTGAAGCAACAGCAGAACTTAGCTTGGACGATATGCGAGCACATCTAAAGAATGAGAACGCATCATTCCAGATCAATTGGGGAAATCCCGATGAAATGGTCACCTACTGCTGGTGGAAAGCGAACACGCCTGCCGACATTTTATCAACCTTGGGCGATATGGCTGATCTCTACCACAACGACATCAAAGAAATGCCTTTGATAGCCAATATTGCTGACTGATTGTGTTTTCAATGTCTTTAAAAGGTTTGGTCTCTAAGCACTGAGGACACTTTGTAAAAACGAGTTGGGCGAATTGTTCTCGGGATTGATTGCGCGCAGCTCGTCCTGCAACTCTCGGAGCTTAGGTCCAGGACTTGTCAAATAAGGCTCAATCTTGGCAGAAAACTCTTTGCTCGGGTGATGCCATTTCGTTGACCAACCTGCCATCGAAAAAAGCACCGGCAAAAACTCGATACCAGACTCCGTCAGATAGTAGAGTTTTTTTTGTCTGTGCTCGCTCGTTAATACGAAATTGATCAGCCCAACATGCTCCAAACGTTTCAATTTGGTGGCTAATGAACCTGAGGAAATGCCTTCCAAGTTGTACTTGAGCAGCTTGTTAAATGTGCGCCGTTCGAAGAGACCGATATCTCTTAAAATAATTGGCATCCACTTATCGCATACAAGCTCTGACGCCAGACCAATTGGACAAATCTTTAATCCCACTTTTTTTGTAGCGGCCATAAAAGCTCCAGTTTCTAAACTAGTTTAGTAATGGTATCTCATTTTTATGCCTGAAGCGCTAGTGTTTGGCTTAGCTAACGCAAGGAGAAATCTTATGAAATTCCTTTTTTTAGGTGTAATGAGTGATGAATCCGTTTCAAATATGCACACCACTTCATTCGATAAACGAAAGGCCATGGCAGATGTGGTCGCTAATGGAGCTGGAGGCTCACTAATCGATATGTGCTTTGTGCAAGGCATTTATGACATGGTCGCGATCATGGATTTACCTAGTAACTCCGCTGCCATCGGAGCAAAAGCTGCTGTTTTAGCCAGTGGTGCGTACGATCATGTAGAGATACTGAATGAATTCAATCTCGATATTGCCGGGCAAGTAAAGTCCGCCATATCGCAATCGTATAGGCCTGTTGGAGAAGAATGAACCTTTTAATTATCAGCAAGTGATCTTCGAATCGATGATCATGAGTACGTAGATTGCTTGCTGCGACGGACCAACAAATGCCATCACCGAAGGATGTTGAGATGAACGCTATAGATATACTAAATTGCTGGGACGAGACTCTGCGCACGAACAATAGAAATGCCTTAGGGCAACATTTAGCACCGGATTTTGCATTCCAAATGCTTGGCCAGAACGCAATGGAACAGACATCAGACGAACACCTTGACTGGTGTACCTCCGACGAAAGTCCACAAATCGACAATATCGACGTTCGCTATGACTCTGACGGGATATGCTCTGGAGTTCACACAGCTACCATGGTCGACGGTAGTGTGTTTGACGTCATGTTTTTTGGCCGATACGACGACTCTCGAATTGAGCACTGGTCAGTTTTACTATCGCCTCGGGCATGATTGATGCAACGACTAAGATTTTTTGAGAGATTTAATCAGTTGGACCAGCATAACCGTCGCTGTCATTGGTAACGTGACCCTTTGTTGAATTGGTACATAATCTTTTGCTGTTGGTCGATGCACCATCACTTGTCAAAACTCGATCAATAGCAGTAGTGCGTGTCAAGAACCATGAGCTTCCCGACATAAAGACGGGCTCGAATGTTCTATTCATCACTCATAGAAAAAGCAAAGGCAGACTGATCTTTAAAGTGAGGCGAGAGTTGAATGTACCGGAGAAAAATGGTGGGTCGTGCGCGATTCGAACGCGCGACCAATTGGTTAAAAGCCAACTGCTCTACCAGCTGAGCTAACGACCCACATCAAGGATTAGAGTTAATCCAATAGGGCGCGTATGATACCGGTCAAGGCAAATTTGGCAAGTCACTTCAGGGATTTTTTTAGATTTTTGGGGAAATTCCCACCTGATAGGCCGTCGGATCTTGAAGCCCAGCGTCTAAAAAGCCTTTGTGACGCAACCGACACGCATCACAGGCTCCGCAAGCCGCGCCACTGTCATCAGCTTGGTAGCACGAAACTGTAAGGCTGTAATCCACACCCAGGGCCGCTCCTGTCTTCACAATGTCTGATTTCGACATCGACATCAACGGAGCTTCAACTACCCATCGAGCACCACCATCAACAGCCGCAGTGGCAACATTGGCTAGCCGTTCGAATTGCTCGATAAATGCCGGACGACAGTCGGGATACCCGGAGTAATCGACCGCATTAGCTCCGATAAATAGATGCGTCGCCCCAATCACTTCACCATACCCAAGCGCAATCGACAAAAATACAGTATTTCTCGCAGGCACGTAGGTCACCGGAATTCCTGCTTCGGCAACACCGCCGACAGGGACTTCGAATTCATCACTGGTTAACGCAGATCCACCGATCGCCCTCAGATCAAGCCGAATCACTTTATGTGGGTGCTGACCCATGGTCTCTGCGATTCGATGCGCAGCACGTAGCTCTGCATTGTGTTTCTGCCCATAATCAAAACCAATGGTGTAACAATCAAAACCACGCGATTTCGCCATCGCAAGCACTGTCGCTGAATCAAGCCCCCCAGACAACAGAATGACCGCTTTTGGTTGACCAATCATCGGCCGCTTTCCTCACCCCAAATCTGCTTGTGGAGTTGCAACTGCATTCGAAACGGATGTCTCGATTGCACGATCAGGTCAGCAAGGATCTTCAGATCCATTTCACCGTAGGAAGGCGAAATCCAAATGGCACCTGCATGAACCACTTCTGGATGCTCATCACAAAATAGTTCAAACCAACGAAAATCGTCAGCACTCGTCACTACAACCTTAATTTGATCTTTGGATTGAACACGAGTCAAATTCGATACGAGGTTCTTCGATGACTCCCCAGAGCCTGGCGTTTTGACGTCCAAGACCACCGAGACGCGAGAGTCGACATCAGTAATATCCATGGCTCCAGATGTCTCCAGAGACACCTCGAACCCTGCATCGCAAAGCGCAGTCAACAGGAACCAACAATTCGGCTGTGCCAGAGGCTCTCCTCCAGTGACACAGACTCGCGGGACACCAGCGTCTGCCACCTGTGCGACCAACCCTGCAATGGAATGGTGTTCGCCGCCCTGAAACGCATATTCGCTGTCACAGTAGACGCAACGTAAGGGACATCCAGTCAGTCGAATAAACGTCGTCGGCAGACCCGACGTCAGAGCTTCACCTTGGAGGCTAGTGAAAACCTCCGTGATGCGGAGGCTTAGCGATTCAGTCATTGTGTACTCAGTTGATCTTCTCGAGCTCACGTGAAGCCAAGCCCGCCTCAACGCTCTCAGGCGCCTGCGTGATGACTTCCTGAAGGATCTTTCGACCGTTCATGACGTCCTGATTTTTGATCAGCAACTTACCCAATTTGACTTTGACTTGCAGAATCCGGCGATAGTCCGGCGCAACCAACGTCAAGCTTTTAAATGCTTCAATCGCCTCTTGATCACGACCCAATACATCAAAGACCTGGCCACGCCAAAAACGCGCATCCAACACCAGATCGCTGTCAGGGTATGTTTCCACGAATGATTCCATCGCACTCAAGGCAGCTTCAAACTGCCGCTCACGAATGAGCTGAAAGGCCGCATTGTAGGCGTCTTGGTCAGCAATTTGAGGAGCCTGATTTTGATTTCCCACAGACCCATCAGAACCGTCAACAGCACTTCCCGTACCCGGTGTCATCTGCGTCGACTGAGCTGTGACTGCATCTTTTTGGATGCGAACCAACTCACCTAACCGCTGATCCAGATCGAGATAACGCGTTTTCTGATCTGACGACATTTGGCTAAGCTGATAGGACAACTCTTCCATCAATCCACGAAGCGCTTGTGTCTCTTGACGCAACTGATCGATCTGAAGCAGAAGCTCTGCTTGAGATTGACGCAAGGACTCGGCGCTAAATGGCTCTTCAGCGTACGAAAACAAAGACGCCGCAGTCATTACAACGGCGGCGCCAGCAGTTTGAACTAGCCGCATCGATTACTGATAAATCAGCTCAACACGACGGTTCCGCGACCAGCCATTTTCGTCACGCGACAACGATAATGGACGTTCTTCACCGTAACTGACCGACTCAATCTGCGAACGATTCACCCCTTGGATCACAAGGTAACGCGCCACTGCGTTTGCACGACGCTCACCAAGAGCCAAGTTGTACGCGCGTGTTCCACGCTCATCAGCATGGCCTTCAAGCCGGACTTTCGCAGATCGATCAGCGGCCAAGTATTTGGCATGCGCATCAAGATCGTCCAGAGCATCTTGCTTCAGATCAGACTTGTCAAAGTCAAAAAAGAACAAGGTATCCGCAGCCATTGCACTGTTACGAAGCTGTTCCGCTGTTTTGGCGGCTTCATTAGCAGCTTTAGCAGCTTCCTGCTT
>QXYM01000093.1:0-10169 GCA_009886945.1 Litorivicinus sp. | reverse complement strand
CAGCCTGACGAGCCTCACGAGCCGCTCGATCTTCAGCTGACTCAACTTTCGAACTGGTCTGGGCAGACTCATTCACTTGGCCGGCACAACCTGCAAGCACTGCTAAAATCGCAATGATTCCGACAGTCTTTGCCTGCTTTAAAATACTCATTCCGTCACCCCTATTTGACATCGATGAAAACGCAATTGTTTTTCTTTTCTAGTTAAAGAAAGGGCTCCACGCGGGTTCCCTTACACTCTCACTGACGGAAGGTAACCGAACTCGCACCCTCCCGTCCATTGAAACAAGGCCTAAAAGCCCCCTTTCTTCGTCTGAAGTCGCATAAATTAGCATAGTTCCATTCGGAGCGACACTCGGCGACTCATCTAAATCAGTTTCCGTCAAAATCCGGATCTCACGTGTTTTCAGATTCATCCGTGCAATGTGGAAACGCTCATTGGTTCGATGAACAAACACGATACTCTCACCATCGGGTGTAAAAGCGCCATTGGAGTTGTAATCCCCATCAAACGTCACGCGCTTCACTGTCTTATCGGACACATTCATCATGTAAAGTTGCGGCTTACCGCCACGGCTTGATGTAAACAAAATGGATCGACCATCCGGCGACCAGGATGCTTCTGTGTCAATCGCAAAATGATTGGTCATCCGGTCTAACTGCCCTGTCCTGAGATTCGCAACGTACAGTTCAGGATTGCCGTCACGAGATAACGTTAAGACGAGTTTTCGGCCATCTGGACTGAATGATGGCGCGCTGTTGAGGCCTGGAAAATCTGAGACTTTCTGTACCTCGCCGGTTGCCAAGGTCTGCACGTAGATCCCTGCACGCTTGCCTCGGAAACTCATATAGGCAACCCGTGAACCGTCAGGAGACCATGCGGGTGATAAAATCGGTTCAGAGGACTGAAAGATGGTTTGCGGCCGACCGCCATCAGCATCTGACAGGATTAACTTAAACGTCTGATCCTTCTCAGAACGACGCTCAGCTGATACGTACAGCAAACGGGTCGAGAAAATCCCTTTTAATCCGGTCAATGCCTCATAAATGCGATCAGAAATATAGTGCCCAATGTCACGAAGCGAATCTGATGATCCAGGAATACGCTCAGCAAACAGCACGCGTTCGCCATAAACATCATGAAGTCCAAAGCGGACTAATAAGCCATCCGTGTCTCGTTCGAGCGATCCGACGACCGTGTATTCCGAGTCGATCGCCCGCCAATCACGATAGAAAATTTGATCTTCAGGACCGGGCAAGGACAACATGGTATCGCGACGCACCCGGACAAATTGTCCACTTCGCTCCAAGTTGGATTCGATCAATCGCGCCAAATCCACATCAAATGCCCCAGCGCTTTTGACTCGAAATGGAACGACCGCAATTTTGATCGGATTTTCCACACCCCGAGTAATTTCAATCACAAGTTCTGCTCGCGCAGGCATTGCTAACATGAACGCCATCACTAGCCAGATAAATAAACGCATCAATCCTCCGGTCTGAACTTCACGGTCAACGATCTGAATTTTTCTTCAAACGTTGCCGCGTCAAACTGTTTTACTTCGCCAAATGGTGCAGCCCTTTTCACAGCCGTCAAGGCTGACCGGTCAAACAATACATCACCACTGGACTTAACGACTCGAACATCCACTAGTTCTCCATTGGATGCAAGCGCCATCCTAAGATACACCTCAAGACCTCCTTTAAAGGCCACTGGTCGACGCCAGGCGCGAGTAATCCGTGTTGTCATCGCATCCAAGACATTGGCCGCTGCTTTCTCAGAGGCCAACGCATTTAAAACAGCAAGCTCCGCTTCTTCTTTCTTTTTCAGTTCCTCAAGCGCCCGGGCCTCAGCTTCGGCCTGCTTGAAGGCATCTTCAAGCGCCTTTTCCTGCTTGACTCGTTCGGCCTCAAGAGCAGCAGCCTTCTTGCGCTCTTCATCCGCTGCCTGTTGCTTGGCTACCTCTTTGGCTTGAGCTTGAGCTTCGGCGTCTGCTTTCGCCTTTGCCGCAGCGGCCTCTTTCGCTTCAGCGTCTGCTTTTGCTTTTGCTGCTTTTTTCGCTTGCTCTACTTTCTTGATTTCCGCCTGACGCTTAGCCTCTGCTTGCTGTTTCGCCAACGCATCAGCTTTCTTCTTGGCCTCAGCATCGGCTTTTTTCTTCGCTTCGGCCTTCGCGAGATCTGCTAACCTTTTTTTCTCTTCCGCTTTTTTCTTCTCTTCGGCTTGCTTCTTCACGTCTTCTTGACGCTTCTTTTCTTCAGCTTCTCGCTGTTTTCGATCAACTTCGGCTTGCTTCTGTTTTGCTCGCGCCTCTGCAGCAGCTGAGGGAGCAAAAGTGAGTTCAGTCGCCTGTATCACCACAACAGGTGGCGGCGTGATCGTTTTTGCTTCAGGTGAGACGGCAATAAAAAATGTCGATAACAGGATAATATGCAAGCCGATGGCGAGCATCAGGGGACGAATCAGATTCTCGCCCCGACGGTCCACTAGGGGGTCTCCGCGACTAAGCCGATGGATGTGACTCCAACACCTTGCAGTGCGCTCATCACTTCCATCACGGTTCCATAGTCTAAACCCTGATCGCCACGAAGCTGGACTGGAGTTCCTGGTTTTGCCGCGAGCACTTTCATCACGCGATCTTTAATGACGCCCAGACTCACCGCAGTCTCACCGTCCCCACCAATATTGATGAATAGCTGTCCTTGACCATTCATCGAAATCACTAAGGGTTCTTCGTCAGCATCAACCGGCAGCGGTTCAGTCGAGGCCTCTGGAAGCTCGATCGGCACTCCCGGAGTGAGCATTGGTGCGGTCACCATAAAGATCACCAATAACACCAACATCACATCAATGTAGGGCACCACATTGATCTCAGAGACCAGTCGTTTTCGATTCCGTCGCGACAAACGCGCCATCACTCACCCCGCTGATGGACGCGACGGTGCAGGATTGCGGCAAATTCGTCAGCGAAGTTTTCATAGGTCATCGCCAGACTATCCACCTTGGCGGTAAACCGGTTGTAGGCAATGACTGCCGGAATCGCTGCAAATAACCCAATCGCCGTTGCCACCAAAGCCTCCGAGATCCCCGGAGCGACAGTCGCAAGGGTCGCCTGCTTCACTGCAGCCAAACCTCGGAAGGAATTCATGATCCCCCAGACCGTCCCGAAGAGACCGATATACGGGCTGATCGAACCGACCGTTGCCAGAAATGGTAAATGGGCATCAAGGCGCTCTTCCTCTTTGGCTCGCGCGACACGCATTGCTCGGTGAACGCCTTCCATCACCGCATCCGGGTCTGATTTCACATCTTGGCGCAGTCGAGTAAATTCCTGAAAACCCGCTTTGAAGACAGCTTCAAGGCCGATCAAGTTGGGTGAATTCGCCACCTGCTTATAAAGGCCCACGAGCTCGGCACCACTCCAAAAGGTATCTTCAAACAATCGGGCATGTTTTTGCGCACGGGATAACACTCGAGTGCGCTGAAAAATGACCACCCAAGAAAAGACAGAAGCGAGGACCAGTGTCGCCATGACCAATTGAACGACTGGTCCGGCTTGCAACACGAGGCTAAGGATAGAGAGTTCTTCAGACATCAGTTTTCTCAATTGTCATGGTTAAAGTATTCATCAATGGTTCAGGCATCGCCCGAGGCTTCAAAGTATCCATAGTGACGGCAACAACTTCCACCTCTGCGTGTACCAAAAGGGCACCATCGGATTGTCGACGGGCTTCTTGCTCAAAAATAACACGTGTTCGACGTAGTGACTTCACCGCACAAGAAATCGCTAAACGATCGTCGAGTCGCGCAGGCTCTTGATAGCCGATGGAAACATGGCGCACCACAAAAATCAGGTTTTGTTGAATCGTCTGTGACTGCTCGATCCCAATGCTTCGTAAAAAATCAGTCCGCGCACGCTCAAAGAATTTCAGATAATTACCGTAAAACACAATGCCACCGGCATCGGTGTCTTCAATATAGACCCGAACCGGGATCTCAAAGTGCATCAGGATTCCTGAAACAAGTCATCTGCCCCACCTGCCAGTCCGACCACTTGATAACCAGCCTGTGTCAGGGTTCGACCACGAGGCGTTCGATGGAGGTAGCCTTGCTGAATCAAATACGGCTCGATCACTTCCTCGAGCGTACCGCGTTCCTCACCCAATGAGGTCGCGAGCGATTCAATCCCCACAGGACCTCCATTAAAGTGATTGGCGAGGACCGACAATAGCTTGCGATCCATTTGGTCGAAACCACGCGCATCGACATGCAATAAGTTCAAGGCATCATCTGCAACTGGGTTGGTAATCACACCATCGGCCCGGACTTCAGCAAAGTCTCTCACCCGGCGCAAAAGCCGGTTTGCGATCCGTGGGGTTCCACGAGAGCGTTTGGCGATTTCAAAGGCTCCATCGGCTTCACACTCCACCCCCATGAGATTGGCAGACCGGGCAACGATTTTCGCCAAATCGACTTCCGAATAAAATTCCAAGCGTTGCACGATCCCAAAACGATCGCGTAATGGACTGGTCAACAGTCCGGCTCGAGTGGTTGCGCCGACTAAGGTAAATGGCGGCAAGTCTAATTTGATTGACCGCGCCGCTGGACCTTCGCCAATCATAATGTCGAGCTGATAATCCTCCATTGCGGGGTATAACACTTCTTCGACAGAGGCCGACAGGCGATGAATCTCATCGATGAACAGCACATCACCGGCCTCGAGGTTGGTCAGAATTGCTGCTAAATCACCAGCACGCTCCATCACAGGACCCGAAGTTGATTTCAGCGAGGCACCCATTTCGTGAGCGATAATATTGGCAAGAGTCGTCTTACCAAGCCCTGGTGGGCCAAAGATCAATGTATGGTCCAAGGGTTCGGCACGGTTTCTGGCGGCGTCAACAAACAGCTGCATCTGGTCACGCACTTTGGGCTGACCTTCATATTCCAAGAGCGTTTTCGGCCGAACTGCGCGCTCAATACGCACATCCTCTGGCAAAGACTCTCCTTCGATAATGCGTTCACTCATGGTTGACGTAACATCTGTTTGAGACTCGCTCTGATCAAGTTCTCAGGTGTGGCTTCTGAGTCATTGGGTAATCGACCGATTGCTTTTCTTGCCTCGGTTTCCTTGTAGCCAAGAGCGATCAAGCCAAGAACAGCCTCTTCAATCGGTGAGGCAGCATGATTGACGGTTGAGGTCCCGCTGGAGCTCATTCGACCACGTAATTCAACAATTAATCGTTCTGCAGTCTTTTTGCCAATTCCGGGCAGACGGGTCAATGTCGCCACGTCATCACGCTCGACAGCCGAGGCCAGTTCATCACCAGACAACCCGGAAAGGACACCGATGGCGAGCTTCGGACCGACGCCTGAGATTTTGATTAAAATACGAAATGACTCGCGGTCTTCGTGAGTTAAAAACCCATATAAGAGTTGCGCGTCCTCGCGAACGACAAAGTGTGTTTGCAGCGTGATTTGTTGCCCAACCGCTGGGAGTTCACACAACGTACTGATTGGGCATTCAACTTCATAGCCGAGGCCACCCACATCCACCAAGGCAGTTTGATGCTCGATTCCTAGCAGTATGCCGGTAATTCGACCAATCATTTCGGACTCTCCTTTAAGCGCCAACGGCGTCCCGATCGCGAGCGCGATGACAACCGAAATCGCGCATCAGCACCCTCACCATCTTTACTGTACCCAGCGCAGAGCGCAATACCGAGTGCGTCCGCAGCATCCTCACCAGGATTCTCTGATAACCCAAGGATCCGTATGACCATGTTTTGCATTTGAGCTTTGCTCGCTTGCCCCTGTCCACAGATCGCCTGCTTAACAGTTTTGGCAGCGAATTCTTTGACGGGAATCGATGCGGTGCCTGCCGATAATAAAGCCACACCACGCGCTTGACCGAGCTTTAACGCTGATTGAAAGTTTTTCGCAAGAAAGACTTCTTCAACCGCGCATTCGGTGGGCTGAAGTCGATGAATCACATCCGCCAGACCTTGGTGTAATGTCAGCAACCGATCGGACATCGCACCAGAACCCAATGTCAGAATGCCAGATTGCAAATAAACAACATTGCTACCCTCCACTTCGATCACGCCCCATCCGGTTTTGATGGAGCCTGGATCGATGCCGAGGATTCTACGCATCAGGCCAAAGACTCAAGCAACTCGTCGGTGAAGTTCGCGTTGGTATAGACGTTTTGCACATCATCCAAATCTTCAAGCATATCGATCAATTTCATGACTTTCGGAGCACTCTCTTCGTCGAGTTCTGCGGTTGTTGAGGGAACCAAAGCCACCTCAGCCGCCAACACCTCAATACCAGCAGCAATCAGTGCATCTTTGACTTCAATCACATCATTTTGAGTGGTCGCAACATCAATCGAACCGTCGTCTTGAGTAATGACATCCTCAGCACCAGCTTCGAGAGCTGCTTCCATGACCGCATCTTCATCGGCATGTTCAATCAAAATCTGACCACGCTTGGTAAACAGATAGGCGACCGAACCATCGGTTCCAAGATTGCCTCCACACTTACTAAATGCGTGCCGAACTTCAGCCACAGTCCGATTTTTATTATCGGTCATCACTTCCACAAGCACAGCCACGCCAGCGGCTCCGTAACCTTCGTAGGTGAGTTCTTCAACGTGATCGTTGTCGCCACCACCAGCACCGCGGTCAATCGCCCGCTGGATGGTGTCTTTGGTCATATTCGCTGAAAGCGCCTTATCAATGGCCGCTCGCAATCGCGGATTGTCCGAAGGCTCACCGCCACCCATCTTGGCCGCAACCGTGATTTCACGAATCAATTTCGTAAAAATCTTGCCGCGCTTGGCATCTTGCGCTGCCTTTTTATGTTTAATGTTGGCCCATTTACTATGACCTGCCATTACATCGTCTCCGTTTTATCCTGACGAATTCGCACACCAACTTCTTTTAACTGTTCTGCGCTCACAACCCCTGGGGCATCCGTCAATAAGCAGGTCGCGGATTGCGTTTTCGGGAATGCAATCACGTCGCGGATCGACGTCGCTCCCAACATCAACATGACCAATCGATCCAAACCGAACGCCAAACCACCGTGTGGAGGTGCTCCGTAACGCAATGCATCCAATAAGAAGCCAAACTTCTCACGTTGCTCCTCAGCAGAGATATTCAACACATCGAAGACTGCCTGTTGCATGGCTTGATCATGAATCCGGATCGAGCCACCCCCCAACTCTGTGCCATTAAGAACCATGTCATAGGCGCGGGATAAAGCATCCAACGGCTTGGTTTTCAATGTGTCAGCATCGACTGTGGGTGCAGTAAATGGGTGATGCAGCGCAGCCACATGACCATCGCCTGCATCTTCAAACATGGGGAAGTCCACGACCCACAAAGGCGCCCATTGATGCGTCAATAAATTCAGATCATGCCCGAGCTTGACACGCAGTGCACCCAAGCCATCGGAAACCACACGCGTGGAGTCAGCGCCAAAGAACAAAATGTCGCCATCAGCCGCATCGACACGCTCCATCAGCGCCATCACCACATCATCAGGCATAAACTTCAAGATCGGACTCTGCAGTCCCTCGAGACCTTCACTGAGCGCATTTACTTTGACCCAGGCTAAACCCTTCGCACCGTACTGACCGACAAACTTCGTGTAATCATCGATTTCTTTGCGTGAAATGGAGGCCCCGCCCGGAACCTTCAGAACCGTGACACGGCCATTTGGGTCATTCGCTGGACCACTGAAGACCTTAAAATCAACTTTAGCCATTAAATCTTTAATATCAATGAGTTCCAAAGGAATTCTAAGATCAGGCTTATCACTTCCAAAACGAGCCATCGCCTCCGCGTAAGGCATCCTCGGGAAGGCTCCTAAGTCAACGCCCATTTCAGCCTGAAATAACTCTCGAATCATCGACTCAGTCAAGCTCATCACCGCCTCTTCATCGGCAAATGACATCTCAAGGTCAATCTGTGTGAACTCAGGTTGCCGATCAGCACGAAGATCTTCATCACGGAAACATTTGGCAATTTGGAAATAACGATCCAGTCCCGCCACCATTAACAGCTGCTTAAAGAGCTGTGGCGACTGTGGCAAGGCGAAGAATTCGCCCTTATGAACTCGCGAAGGAACCAAATAATCACGCGCACCCTCAGGGGTAGCACGCGTCAGAACCGGTGTTTCAGTATCCACAAAACCATGACCCGCCAAAAAATTACGAACAAAGGTCGTCACTCGCGAGCGGAGCATTAAATTCTCGAGCATTTCTGGTCGACGAAGATCCATATACCGATGCTTCAAGCGGACTTCCTCACCCACCTTGGCGTGCTCATCCAATTGGAACGGTGGTGTGTCAGCGGTATTGAGCACTCTAACTTCACGACCTAAGACTTCAATTTCACCAGTCGGCATGTCTGCGTTCACTGTTCCCTCAGGTCGAGCGCGCACCAGTCCTGTAATCTGCATCACCCACTCTGATCGTGCTCGATCCGCAGTCGCAAAGGCATCTTTGGTATCGGGATCGACGACCACTTGAAGGAGTCCCTGCCGATCTCGCAGGTCAAGAAAGATCACTCCGCCATGGTCACGGCGGCGGTGAACCCAGCCGCAAACAGTGATTGTGTCACCGATGTGCTTGGCGTTGAGTTCGCCACAGTAGTGGGTGCGCATGAATACTAATTCCTTTTTCAATAGGCCTAGGCGGCCGATTCCGTTTTGCTAGATGCGGGTTTTTTCGGTTCAGATGCTTTGTCTGAGGCCGCAGGCTTGTCGGCTCCTGAGGATTGACTGTCGCCAGACAAGTTTTTCTTTTTGTCACCGGTTTTAAAGTCGGTTTCATACCAACCGCCACCGGTTAGACGAAAACCCGCCGCACTGATTTTTTTCTTCAGCTCAGGCTGGCCACACTCCGGGCAGTCAACTAACGGTGCGTCGGACAATTTTTGTAATGCATCATGCGATTGCCCGCATGCAGAACACTGATATTCATAAATTGGCATATCGACCTCGACCAAATACTCGCCAAAAACGTGAAAGTATACCGATCCTTGGACCATCCAAGAACCCGAATTTCAAAATTGGGGCGATCGACTGAAGTTAAAGATCTGTCTCCTCATCGAGAAGGTGTTCAAGGAGAAGCGTCAAGGCCGCCAAAACGGTGCCATGGCGAACTGCTGATCGGTCGCCATCTAAGGTCAGCTTCTGGCTGAATACACCCTCGGAATCTGCCACTGAAATCCAAACGGTACCAACCGGCTTCTCCTCAGATCCACCGTCTGGTCCAGCGATCCCAGTCGTCGAAATCGCCCAGTCACTGCCGCTTAAACGCCGAATCGACAGCGCCATCTCTGAAGCAACTTCCTCACTCACTGCGCCAAAAGACAGCAACGTCTCGTGACTCACCCCAAGTAGATCGGTTTTGATGGCATTGGCGTATGCCTGAATACCACCCAAAAAATACCCCGATGATCCTGGTTGCTCCGTCAGGGCTGCACCCACGAGTCCACCTGTGCAACTCTCGGCCACTGACACCGTCTGCTGACGAGCAAGTAGTTGCTCGTGCACGTTGTTTAACACCATCAAAAGATCTGAAGTCATACACCAATCCATGTCTTTTCTTTAGAATGCCATGATGGATCAAAAAGCCCCACTGTCTCAGCACACTCCCATGATGCAGCAATATTTAGCGATCAAGGATGATTATCCGACATCGCTGGTGTTTTATCGCATGGGCGATTTTTATGAATTGTTTTTCGATGATGCCAAAGTGGCGGCGCAGGTGTTGGATATTACGCTCACCAGCCGCGGCCAATCTGCCGGCGAACCGATCCCGATGGCGGGGGTTCCTTATCATGCCGCGGAAAACTATCAAGCTCGGTTGTTAAACGCAGGACTCGCCGTCGTGGTCTGTGAGCAAGTCGGGATTCCTGGAGAATCCAAAGGACCGGTCGCTCGTGAAGTCACCCGGATTTTGACACCGGGAACAGTCACCGATGAAGCCTTTGTCGAGTCTGGCCAAGAACTTTGGGTGGCTGCACTGAATACGCAGTGTCTGACCTATTCGGTGGCTCTCGGATCCGTCTCACGTGGAGAAATATTAATTTACGATCAACTGTCCAAGCAGGCCTTCGATAGCCTGATCACACGGGTTGAACCAAAAGAGTGCCTTA
>QXYM01000092.1 GCA_009886945.1 Litorivicinus sp. | reverse complement strand
AAAGCCTCGGCTTGCGAGCACTCCAGTCTCTGTGTCTGCTCGAGTTCGGGCATTGGCAGCACTTTGACCGAAATCTCAGTCAAAATTCCAAGCGTCCCGTAGGCGCCGACTGACAGTCGGGACAAATCGTATCCCGCAACGTTTTTCATGACCTCGCCACCGAACTTCAGATGCTGCCCGAGACCATTAATCAAACGGACACCCAAGACGCAATCGCGGGCACTGCCCAAATGCATCCGGCGAGGACCTGACAGCCCGGTCGCCATGACTCCACCAATGGTCGATTGCTTTCCAAATCGCGGAGGTTCAAACGGCAACATTTGACGCGCGTCCTTGAGACAGTGCTCGATTTCAGCAAGCGTCGTCCCACTCTTGGCGGTTAAAACGAGCTCGGTGGGTTCGTAACTTAGGATCCCTGAGTGTTCGCACATCGATGTTGGTTCGTCGATCAGACGGCCACCAAGAAATGCCTTGGTGTTTCCGCCAATCACTGAGATCGGCTGTTTCGCAGCCAGTTGGCTGCACAAATTGGCAATAAAATCAGACATTAAAAGCGTTCCAACTCAGAGTGTGGCATCTGCCCATGGTGAATATGCATCTTTCCAAACTCAGCGCAGCGATTCAGGGTCGGTACCGCTTTTCCAGGATTCAGAATTCCCGTCGGATCAAACGCCGCTTTGACAGTATGGAACTGGGTCAGTTCATCGGATGAAAATTGCACACACATCTCATTGATTTTTTCGACCCCTACGCCATGTTCACCGGTAATCGTCCCACCCACTTCGACCGAGAGTTCTAAAATCTCAGCTCCAAAGTCTTCGGCACGTTTGACTTCATCGGGATTGTTCGCATCAAACAAGATCAGCGGATGCAAATTTCCATCGCCTGCATGAAAGACATTGGCGCAACGAAGGTCATAACGCTCAGACATTTCGCGCATGCGTTTTAACACTAAAGACAGGTGTTTTCTTGGAATGGTGCCGTCCATGCAATAGTAATCAGGTGAAATTCGACCTACTGCCGGGAATGCACTTTTCCGACCTTTCCAGAACAGAAGACGTTCCTCTTCATTCTTCGCAACCCGCAACATCGTCGCACCAGATTCCTTGAGGATAGACTCCACTCGTGCCAGCTCATCAGCGACTTCTTCACGAGTACCATCGACCTCACACAGCAACAGTGCCTCTGCATCCAGCGGATAACCGGCTTTCACAAAATCTTCAACGGCGGCAACCGCTGGACCATCCATCATTTCAAGGCCTGCCGGAATGATTCCGGCTGCGATGATGTTACCAACCGAATCCCCGGCCTTAGTGACATCATCAAACGCCGCCATCACGACACGCATTTCTTCAGGCTTCGGGAGGAGACGAACCGTGACTTCTAAGACGACCGCTAACAAGCCTTCGCTTCCGATCGTTAATGCCAACAAATCATAGCCTGCGGAATCCAAAGCATCGGAGCCGACCGTGACGACTGATCCGTCGTCCAACGCAATGGTGATCGACAGAACGTTATGCACCGTCAAACCATACTTCAAACAATGAACGCCACCCGAGTTCTCGGCAATGTTACCGCCGATCGAACAGGCAATCTGCGACGATGGATCTGGCGCATAGTACAAATTCAGATCACTGACCGCCTCAGAAATTGCCAAGTTGCGAACACCGGGTTCTACCCGAGCAATCCGGGCATCCGCGTCAACGTCCAAGATGCGATTGAACTTAGCCATCACCAGCAAAACGCCCTCGGCGTGCGGGAGCGCGCCGCCGGATAGTCCGGTACCAGCACCACGAGCGACAACCGGGACTCCAAGTGCTTTACAGGTCCGTAACACATGACAAACTTCATCACGCGTCTCCGGTAAGACAACAACTTTGGGTCTTGCCTTGAACATCGTCAGACCATCACACTCATAGGGAGAGACGTCATGCGGTTGAAACAACACGCGGTCTGCGTGAACACCGGTCGCTAAGGCTGCGACTAATTGGCCGGTTTCCATGAAATCACCTTTTTTATCGGCAGGTTGATTGGATCAATAGGATGGAAAGACTATCACAATGACCCCGTGATAATTGGACTAAGTGGTCAGACCAATAATCAGGAGCCGACCGCTTGAGATGATCAATGCAAAATAACACAATCGATAGAACCAAAGGGCCGATATCCTTTGATTTAAATAGATACCTAAGCGAACGGCAACAGGACCAACAGGAGCTAAAACCATTGCTGTCCACAGCACTTCGGACGTGAATTGGTCTAACCAGTAGTATGGATAAACCTTCATGAGATTCACAAAGGTAAAAAAGACGACCGTTGTTGCCGCGTAAATCTTGGGGTCTAACCGTTGAGGAAGGAGCGCGACTTGCAAAGGTGGTCCACCTGCGTGGACGCTAAAACTGGTGAAGCCGGCAACCATACTCCAAAAACGCGTGTGCCAAGCGCTCGGTAATGATGGTTCAGAACGATGATTCAAACCGAGATGTTGAATCCACCATTGGAGGCCAAAACCAAGTCCAATGCCTCCAATCATCACCCGTAGCGCGTTATCCGATAATCCATGAAAGCCCAATCCCCCGAGGCAGACACCGAGGGCCGCTGCCGGCAATAGTCGTCTTAACTGAATCCAACACCACTGACCACGCCAACCGTACAATCCAGTGATATCCATGATGATTAGGCAGGGCAACATAATGGCTGCTGCTTGATTGACCGGGATTGCGGCTGCTAGGAAGGGAACGCCAACCACACCCAAACCGCCACCAAATCCACCCTTGGACACACCGACTATCAGCAAGCCAATCAACGCAAGACCCCAGAATAGGGGGTCTTGAATGAGCATCGATCCCATCAGGTGGAGGTGATGCTGTCGCTATTACTCTTCAGGCGGAGCCTCAGCTGCAGCTTCTGCGGGATCGTCAGTCACTGTTGGTGTCGCCAACAACCGATCACGGAGAATCTTTTCGATTTCGTCAGCCATGGCACGATTCTCATCAAGAAACTGAGCCGCATTGGCTTTGCCTTGGCCGATACGCTGACCGTTGTATGAGTACCATGCGCCCGATTTCTCAACCAAACCTTCCTGTACACCCAAGTCCAAAACCTCACCCATGTGGTAGATGCCTTGACCATACATCACTTGGAATTCGGCCTGACGGAACGGCGGTGACACTTTGTTCTTCACGACCTTCACGCGAGTTTCGTTGCCAATCACTTCATCACCCTGCTTCACACTGCCGATGCGACGAATATCCAGGCGAACAGAACTGTAGAATTTCAGCGCATTACCACCAGTGGTTGTCTCGGGATTACCAAACATCACACCGATTTTCATACGAATCTGGTTGATGAAAATCACCAAACAATTGGACCGTTTGATGTTCCCGGTAATTTTACGAAGTGCTTGGCTCATCAACCGAGCCTGAAGCCCCACGTGAGTATCACCCATGTCCCCTTCGATTTCGGCACGCGGCGTCAACGCAGCCACCGAGTCGATCACGAGAATGTCCACGCTCCCTGAGCGAACCAACATGTCTGCAATTTCCAATGCTTGCTCACCAGTATCCGGCTGAGACACCAACAAATCATCCACATTGACACCCAGTTTCCCAGCATAGATCGGATCTAGCGCATGCTCAGCATCAATAAACGCTGCTGTTCCACCTGCTTTTTGGCATTCAGCGATGGTCTGCAAAGTCAGGGTCGTTTTACCGGACGATTCAGGACCATACACTTCGACAATCCGACCTTTTGGAAGACCACCAATCCCCAAGGCAATATCAAGACCCAATGAACCTGTCGAAATCGCAGGAATCGCCTCGCGTGGCGAGTCACCCATCCGCATGACCGCACCTTTACCAAATTGGCGTTCGATCTGACTTAACGCTGCATCGAGCGCTTTGCGACGATTGTCATCCATTGAAATACCCTTCTCGTCTCTTTGGAATTAGCTAATAGAGTAACTGTGTTCGAACCTGCTGTCAGCAGAAAATACTGAAAATAATGTCAGTATTTTACCCCAGCTTCAGCAGTAACTGTTTTAACCAAGGAATCGTGATTTTTCGCTGATCTCTTAAGCTTTCCTGATCGATGGAACGAACTAACTGCATCAATTTCCTTGGATTTCTCGGAAGTCGCGGCCCAAGAAAACGAGACACTTCAGGCGTTAATTCCACATTCAGTTGGTTTAACTGACACCGAAACAACTCAGCAAGATCGGAATCGGCCAATCCGTCCAGTGGCAGAATCATGCTGGCATGGGCTCGACTCGTCAGATCTGCCAAACTGATTTGACCCTCAACACGAGGCGATAGAGTTGAGATCAAGACCAACCCATTTTCTTTTCGCTTCCACCAAGAAAACAAGGCAGCTTCAGCCTCCGCATGCTGAAGCCAACAGTCAACGCGATCAAGAACGAGCCCAACTCCAATATCAAGCCATTCCAGTAGTTCAGACGCCAGATCCGGTTGGATATCACCACAATCGTAGTAACTCCATTGACAGCGGTCAGCAATGACGAGACCAAGGTGCGTTTTTCCAACACCTTCCGGTCCGTGAATCCAAAGCTCAGCCGATTGACCGATCAGCGATTCGGAGACATGTGACAGAATCAATCGATGTTGATCAGTCTCAACCCAGCATGCCCCCGAATACCCCGCAGGCTTTTCCAGATGTAAAATTTCTTGTCTCGGCTTTGCTGGATTCACTTCAGAGAATAAACCAACGGCGAAATAAATTGGATAGACGCAAATGATGAGATCAAGTCGTCGGTGGCACCCAGTGGTAAATCCGTTTTCAGCACAATTGATGCATCCGTTGCGCGGACTTGAACCGACTGAATCAACACCAACTCTGATGCCTCCACATGGTCAATCAGCTCCATTAAGCGAATCACATCAGCGTACTCAACATTGACGGTCCATTGCCCAGCAATCAGAGTATCCTGCGGTTGAAGCGAAGCCAGTGGGGCATTGTCACGACTGACAAAGGTCGGACTTGGGACAGGCTCCTGAGGTTCTGATACAGACCGCACATAGTTCATCACGACTTCAATCAACGCGTTTGCTCGCGCGTCCTCATCAACCCCTGAGAGATCTCCTGAGCGAAAATCACCACTGGAGTCGTATAACCAATATTTCAGTGCTTGACGCGCAGGACGGTCGCCAATCACCAAAATATGTGGCAGACCATATCGCGCAGACGCATTGGTCACTGCCCCTGCGAATTCTCCCCAAATCTCGGCTGGCGATAATGCAAGGGTATCTTCAAGATCCATCAGTGGACGCTGCATCGGAACACCAAAACGCTCACTCGCTGCCAAGAGTCGATCAACGATCACATTCGATTCAGGCCCGACCATGAGTCGCTCAAGTCCACGCTCTTCGGTCGCCCAAATTAACAGTTCAGGACGCTTCGACTCCCATAACTCAATCTCCGCAGTCTTAAGGCGCGTCTTCAATCCCTCGACGTCAATGTCCACAATCAAGGTGTCACCATCGTAGCCATACGAGTTCACCAGCGCTTCGGACAAACTAAATAGATCAGGAGCGTCTGTGGTCATTTGAGTCACTGGTATCCCGGTGAGATTTTCAGCAGCACCAACAATGACATTCTGAATCGCCTCCTCCACGTTAAATAACGATGGCTCAGTCACATCGACGCGATATTCAAGAGCATTGGCAACGGGCGAAAGCAAACACGCAAGGAAGAGAGAAATTCGTGCTGTCATGAAACCTCGCATTGGTTCTGATAAGTCGGCAAATGATACACTCCCGCAACCATTCACGCAGGAAGCTATGAAGTCAATGAGTCAAGATCATCAGAAAGGTCTCTCTTATCGAGACGCTGGTGTCGATATTGATGCTGGAAACGCACTCGTCGAACGCATCAAACCGCACGCGAAACGAACCGCTCGCAAAGAATCACTTGGAGCCATTGGTGGATTCGGAGCCTTATTTAAAATCCCCAAGGGCTATCAGAGTCCAGTACTCGTCTCAGGAACAGATGGCGTTGGTACCAAACTCAAACTGGCCATTGACTACCACCGACATTCACAGATCGGCGAAGACTTAGTCGCAATGTGTGTGAATGATTTGATTGTCGCCAATGCAGAACCCCTATTCTTCCTCGACTATTACGCCACTGGGCATCTCGATATTGATGTCGCAGAATCCGTGATCGCCTCAATCGCCAATGGCTGTGAACTCTCAGGATGTGCCCTAGCTGGCGGTGAGACTGCAGAAATGCCAGGTATGTACCAAGATGGCGATTACGATTTGGCCGGTTTTTGTGTAGGTGTAGCTGAAGAAGCTCAAATCTTAGACGGAAGTGACGTCCAAACCGGTCACATCATTATTGGCCTCCCATCATCTGGACCGCATAGTAATGGATATTCCCTCATTCGTAAGATCATCGCACGCGCGGATGTGGATCCGTCCACAGAACAGTTGACCCCTGAGCTCACAGTTCTCGATGCGGTAATGAAACCCACGCGGATCTATGTGAAACCGGTTTTAAAGGCCATGGCAACCGGGCATGTGACAGGTGCTGTTCACATCACCGGTGGCGGATTCCAAGAAAACCTGCCTCGATCGTTTAATCACGATCTCGCCGCCTCCATTGACCTCGATGCCTGGGATCGACCAGAGATCTTCAAATGGCTTGAAGCCCAAGGGGATGTTGGAGCCGAAGAAATGCTAAGAACCTTCAACTGTGGCATTGGGTTCATCATGTTCTGCGCCCCAGAGCATGTTGACGAGCTGACACAAATCCTCGCTGATGCAGGTGAACACCCCATGGTGATTGGGCAACTGACCAACAGAACCACTGATGCGGTCGTCTTCACGGGAGCCTTTGCTTAATGCGCGTCGTTTGTCTCATCTCTGGTGGGGGAACGAATTTACAAGCACTCATTGATTGGCAGACAAAAGGTCTCCTCGGAGATGCAATGATCGTTGGTGTAATCTCAAATGTTGCCAGCGCATACGGACTCGAACGCGCCAAGCGAGCCTCCATTCCTACATCGGTTCTGTCACATCGCGATTACGCCGATCGCCTTCTTTTTGACCAAGCCCTTCGGTCGCTCATTGATGGATACGATCCAGATCTGGTGGTCTTGGCGGGATTTATGCGAATTCTGACCGCTGAATTTGTGACGCATTACCATCGTCGTCTGATCAACATTCATCCGTCCTTGCTCCCAAAATACAAAGGGCTCGATACTCACCGACGGGCGCTAGATGCTGGAGACACGGTCGCAGGTGCGACAGTTCACTGGGTCACCGAGGCGTTGGATGCTGGCGACATCATTCAGCAAGTCGAAGTACCCATCGTTGCTGATGATTCAGAAGAACGCTTGAAGGCTCGAGTCCTCGAGGCCGAACATACGTTATATCCTTCAGTAATCCGCGATCTATCTTTAGGGGTGATTTCATGTTGAGAACGTTCATTTGGATACTAGGCCTGATCAGCATGCCGGTTTTTGGACAAGGGTACGAAGCCAAATACGACATGATCTGGAGCGTTGGCCTTAAACTTCAAGCCGAAGCAACCGAGACGCTGAGAAAAACGGGTGACCGATTTGAGATGATCCTCGATGCGACGGCAAGTATTGGATCAGCGACAGAGACAACGAACTTGCTTTACCAGCCAGAAACCGGCTGGAAACCATTGGATTATAGTTATACCCAGAGCATTCTTGGTCGGACCACAGGACGAAATTTTCGATTTAACTGGAATAAAGGTTCCGTCACATGGCTTCATGAGCCAGAACGCGCTGAACAAATCATTCCGATCGAGACAGTTGATCCCTTAGGTTTTCGATTGCAGCTAGCCTATTTATTAAACAATGGCCGAACACTGCCAACCTCGATTACGATGCTCGACGGCAATGACATTAAAGTCCGGTCTGTCGTTCCTGGTGGACTTGAGAGGGTCGAGACTCCATACGGAACGATCGAGGCTCAGAAATTTCATTTGGTTGACGACAATCCTGACCCCAAACGCTCGTTCGAATTCTGGCTGGCGCCCAGCCTTGACTACCAATTGGTCAAGCTTGAGAAACGGGACAAAAAACGGCTTCTGGCATTGACGCTGAAGGCTTTTACCAAAGCAGGGACGCCCTAACCGCAAAGGGCAATTATGCAATCAGGGTTACACCCCTCGATCCACGCATTTCAAGCGAGCCAATGGGATGCACTCAACCCGAGCGCCTACCCAGGACTACTGCATGGCTTTTTATCGGCACTTGAGGATTCCAAAAGTGTTGGCGAGGGCACAGGCTGGACCCCTCTCTACGCCACTGTCAAGGATGGGGACGCCCTTGTTGGTGCCATGGTGTGCTTCCTCAAATCTGACTCATACGGAGAGTATGTATTCGATTGGTCCTGGGCTGATGCCTATCATCGGCACGGTTTGAATTACTACCCAAAATGCGTCACCGCCATCCCCTTCACGCCCGCGACTGGGCCGAGGCTCCTGATCCAAGATGGCTACGACCGTGGAGTTGTGACGGAACTACTCATCAAAACACTCAAAAGCGAGTTGAGCGACCAAGTCTCGAGTTGGCATATTTTGTTCCCCGACGAAGAGACGAGCCGTGACCTGTTAACTCAGGGTTCCTGGCTGAAACGTCATGGCGTTCAATTTCACTGGTTTAATCAAGGATTTGAAACCTTCGACGACCATCTTGCCACCTTTAATTCCAAACGTAGAAAAGAGGCAAGACGTGAGCGACGGCGCGTGCAGGAACAGGGCATTGAATTTGAGCGCTTAAGCGGTCATGCGATTGATCGCGAGGCGCTTGAGACTCTATTTCAGTGTTATCAGATGACCTATCGTGTTCGGGGAAGTCGTGGGTATCTGACGCGAGAGTTTTTTGAACTGGCGGTCGCACGAATACCAGACGCGATCCGAGTTGCATTCGCTCTCCATCAAGGCAAACGCATCGCCATGTCATTCTGTTTAAAAGATGAAACGAACCTCTACGGCCGCTACTGGGGCGCACTTTATGATGTCGATTGCTTGCACTTTGAAACGTGCTTTCATCAGTGGATCGAGGATGCAATTGCAACCGGGATTCAACGTTTCGATCCCGGCGCTCAGGGTGAACATAAAATTGCCAGAGGGTTCAGGCCCGTGAAAACCCAAAGCCTTCATTGGATTCAACATCCAGAATTCGAACAGGCAATCCAGCAGTTTCTCACCAGTGAGCGACAACATATTGATCGTTATTTTTCAGCCTGCGATGACCACACACCATTTAAAGCATTGGATGGCGAGATTACTCTTTAGGCGACTCCTGCAAAGCGACCTTTGAGCAAACATTCAGCCCACTCGTCTTGCAGATCAGAATCAGCCACCAAACCACTGCCTAACCCCAGAACCACCTGCTCCCCGCGTTGTTCGATGGTTCGGATGGCG
>QXYM01000091.1 GCA_009886945.1 Litorivicinus sp. | reverse complement strand
AGCCCTCTTTTAAACTAAGTTGAAACCAGTCTCGACAGGTCACGCGATTACCAGACCAATTATGAAAGTATTCGTGTGCGACAATCGCTTCAATACGCTGAAATGCCTGATCAGTGGCTGCTTCTGGGTTGGCCAGGACACAGCTCGAATTGAAGATATTCAAGCCTTTGTTTTCCATCGCGCCCATATTGAAGTGACTCACAGCCACGATCATGAAAATATCAAGATCATATTCTCGGCCATACACCTCCTCGTCCCAAGCCATTGCTCGCTTTAAACTCTCGAGCGCGTACTGCACTCGATCGAGGTCTTTGTGCTCGACATAAATCCGTAAATCAATTTTGCGTCCCGACATCGTGACAAACTCGTCCTGCTGGACAGCCAGATGACCTCCGACTAAGGCGAACAGATAACAAGGCTTCGGAAATGGATCGTGCCAGACAACACATCGTCGGCCATCCGGATAGAGCTCATCACTGATCGGATTCCCGTTCGATAACAGAATCGGATGTTGATCATCAGCAATGATGCGTGTGGTAAAGATACTCATCACGTCTGGACGATCGGGATAGTAGGTAATCCGCCGAAATCCCTCTGCTTCACATTGTGTGCAAAACATGCCGTTCGACAAATACAATCCTTCCAGAGCGGTATTCGCCTCAGGATTGAGTTGCGTCACGATCTCAAGAGTGAATGATTCGGGAACTTGGCGAATCAAGAGTGTCTCATCAATCTGAACCAGGCGATCGTCGCTCACTTCAACGCCATCAATGGTGATCGAGACTCGTGTCAAGTCTTTGCCATTGAGCTCAATTGAAGTGACGCCTTGGATGATGCGTCGAACCTGTGATCTCTGAGTGACGCGTGTTTCTGTCGGATGTAGCTCGAAGGTCAAGTCCACGTCGGCAATCACATAGGGATACGGCTCATAATCCGTCAAGCGCGTGATGCTTGGTGACGTATTTAAGCTGCGCGCGTCAGTCATGTGCAATGTCCTTTGATGGAATCAGATCAGGCACCGAATCAAGAATCCCAGATGCCGTTTTTTTTCGGTGAATAAATCCAGTGCGCTCATCTTCTGGAAGTTTTGCTGCGTCGTACAAGATGACTGCCTCCAACATCAACTCGCGCTGTGCTTCGGAGACCAATCGACCGTCCGGAAACTTACCCAGTTCAATCGCACGCTTCAGATCCCGCGCCATCTCTGGAGTTAACGATTCGACTAATTCATTCACTGTATTCATTCATCATCCTGTTGTGGCTCAATTCGCCCGCCCCATTGGAGTTTCGACCGACACACTTCGTAATAGGAATATCCTGGAGGATGCAACAATGTCAGCGTTTCAACCGATTGCCGAATTACAACCCGATCACCTAACAGCAACGAAATATGGGTTTGCCCATCACAACTCACCTGCGGAAGCGCCTGATGTTTCTCAGTGACCGTGACTGAGATGACACAATCCGCCGGCACAACGATGGGTCGGGCATTTAACGTATGGGGAAACATGGGGACGAGCACCAACGCATCCAACTTGGGATGCATAATCGGTCCACCCGCAGAGAGCGCATAAGCCGTTGACCCAGTTGGCGTCGAGACGATTAAGCCGTCTGAACGACTGGAATACACAAACTGGTCGTCAATACAGAGATCAAACCCCAACATGCGAGCACTTTGGCCTTTATGAAGCACGATATCGTTCAATGCATTAGCGCGAGCGATCACCTGTTCATCTCGGATGACTTCCACTGAGTTAAGGCTTCGTTGCTCTTCGGTAAACTCTCCAAGCAACGCCTGCCCGACTTTTTCGATGGCCTCTGACGGCCGAATATCCGTCAAAAATCCCAGGGTTCCACGGTTAATCCCCAACACAGGCGTATCAAACCTTGCCAACGCGCGACTTGCTCCGAGAAGGCTGCCATCACCCCCGACGACGATCGCCAAATCAACTTTCTGTCCAATATGCTCGAGAGCACAATGCGGTAAACCAGAAAACTCGCCGACGTCTGCGATCTCATCCTCGATCCACACTTCTAACCCTTGATCTCTCAGATAATCGATCAATCGTGATATGGTTTCGACGGCTTGTTGGTGTGCTGACCGACCGATCAGAGCCACCCGTTTAAATTTATTCACCACTTGTCCTTGGAAGCTCAATGACCACTTCTCATTCTGTGTTATCGGAATCTAATCACCCGGATGCGATTGAGCGGGAACTTAGTTGGTTGCTCAAGGTGGATCCACTCTGGCGTTCCGACACCAAGGTTGATTGTGTGCCACTGAAGAAAATTTGCAACGGCTCAATCACAGAAATCGCCAACAATCTGTCTAATGAGTGGGCGTGGCATGGTGCACCGAAACGGCTTGGCCGCCGATTTGAAAGTCTCTTGACAGCACTATTTGAGCAGACGGAGCAATGCAAACTCCTGAAGCATGGACTGGTTGTTCGCGACCAGAAACAAACGCTCGGTGAACTCGACTACTTGATTCAACTGGACTCGCAAGTCTTGCACCTGGAGGTCGCCATTAAGTTCTATGCTGGGATTGGCAGCTCATCGGACCGATCGAGGCAACAGGCATGGATTGGACCGAGCTGCCAGGATCGCTTGGACATCAAAATCAATCATCTGTTGCATCATCAACTGCAATTGAGCCAAACCGAACATGGACAAAAGGCGCTCGATCAACACGATCTACCAACACCGGATCAAACGCTCGGGCTCATCTATGGATACCTGATTCAGCCATGGAATGCCGTTGACCAACGACCAGAGCATACACACGACAGCCACCCTGCATTTTGGGCGCCCCACCAGCAAGCACTCAAGGCCATGCGGCACTTGAGCCGCCCATATTCGACTGATTACGGGTGGACTCGATTAGAACGTGACCAGTGGATTGCACCCTATGCTGGGCAGGCCGCACTTCCCCAAGTCATCCGTTCGCTTGAATTACCCACGCAAGCTGATTGCTATGCGCTCAATCACAAACAACACGTCGGTGTTGAGAAGTTGCGACTATTCGTGATGCGTAATGAGTTCGAACAAGAGGCTCATCACATGCTCGATCGCGCCCATCGTATCTAACAAAGCGTTCATTGCTTGGGATGAATTTCCATGCAGTATCGGACTTCACGAAAAGCCTTGTCTCCATGCTCTTTGGTGATCCGGTAGTTACCCCACTGATTCTTCGTGAACGATAACCGCGACTCGCCTTCCCCATCAAAGGTTTGAAAGTAAGCCATTAAATCGGATTCACAGGCATCGCGTGTTTCGAAGACTCCAGCACCGAGATGATCGGATAGCGGTGAAGCGGTCCCCTGGAAAACAGGATCTAAGCCCAAAACCACGATTATTGTCATCCACATCTTTTCACCCCTCATCAATCAGCGCTTGCAGGACTAGAACACAAAGACGACTCAGAAAAAAGGTCAGTTATTTTCTCGCCTCTCTTTACCGATGAATCAGCTTGCTATCGCCAGGATAATTGCAAGACAAAATACTGTCGGTTTATTTCAAAATATTGAGACCATCGCGATATTCTTCTCAATGCACCTAAAAAAGTGAACTGCTGATTCAAGTTTGGACTCGATCCATCGCCACCAAGCTTAGCCTATGCCTTGTAATCGCTCGAATAGCCCTGATTATTTAGTTAAGCCATTTGGTCAATTAGAGTGCCCAAATCCAAGCCTAGGCCAGTGATTCAAAGCCGTCGGGACTTCTCAATTTTCTTTCTCTCTAGCTAAATTCGCAGATCTGACTAGACAGTTCAGCATCTCTAAACCTTGAGCTATTTCCCAGTTGTCTGACACCGATGAGTCAATGCATCCGCATTGAACGTTTTTAAGGATATGTCAATGAAAAAACAAATCGAGCATTGCCTTGACGTAGGAGCGATCCAAGACACTCTCCAATTACAAGATCCAGTCACTGCGGAGATACAAACTGGTCCGATGCCGCAACCACCACATCTAAAAAACCCTCTTGCTACTGCTCACACTAAACATTCAAATCGTTACTCAGGCTCTCAACCGTTTAGAACAATGTCGTCTCGCAATTTTGGACGAATCGAGATTGTGATCGTACCAACAGCGCAACCATCGAAGAATGTTGCTATTACGCTGGACGCCAAATTAATCCAAACTATTCTTTGCAAGCGCTTTCGGAAGGTTGCGATCACAACCATTAAAAACCGAAATGATCTTGAGGAACTAGCTAAGCGCGAGCCTGACCTGGTGTTTTCTGGAGTCAAATATTTCCAATTCCATGACCAGGACGTCTGGCTCAATGACTTTCTCGATCACCATCAAATTCCGTATCTTGGATCTCCAAAAAGCGCACTAGATTGCGAGTATGACAAAACAATTGCCAAGGAACTTGTGCAGCGCGCTGGCTTATCAACTGCACCCTACATCACAGTGCATCCTGGAGAGACGCTTTTACAACTCCCTACTGATATGCAATTTCCCGTGTTCATCAAGCCCGCCAACTGCGGCGATAGCATAGGAATTGACAGTGCTTCCCTAGCCTTTACTCATTTAGAGATGCAACGAAAAATCCAGCAGTTATTCGATTCACTCAGGTGCGATGTTTTAATTGAGCAGTACCTGCCCGGCAACGAATACAGCGTTGGAATTATTGAAAATGATTCTACGAAGAGTCTCACAGCAATGCCAATCGAGATCCGAGC
>QXYM01000090.1 GCA_009886945.1 Litorivicinus sp. | reverse complement strand
CGGGCGGCACTTCAGTGGCCGGTTTTGCGACTGGCTCGCTCACGGAACTTTCAGGCTCTGCTTTCGCTTTCGGCTTGCGTCCTCGACGCGCCGGTTTTTTCGGTGCATCAGAATCGTCAGACGCTGTATCTGCGGCAACTTCTTTTGTTTCTGAGGATGCTGTTTCTGCGGCGACATCGCTCTCTGTGACAGGCGCCTCAACGGTAGTATCGGCTTTGCGGGGACGACCGCGGCCGCGACGTGCCGGTTTCGGTTGCTCATCGCTCGCTGTCTCACTGGGGGACTCTGCAACAGGTGCGGCGACAACAGGTTCAGGCGTTGATTCCGGAGTCGGATCGCTTGTTGGCTCAGGAGTCACCTCCGGCGTCACTTCAGTCGATGTTGGTGCGTCAATCGCTCCTACCGTTTCATTGGTTTTGCGTGATCCACGACGACCTCGACGTGCCCGTTTCGGCTTATCAGCATCAGCAATCATTCCTTCGTTAAGGACTGGTGCGTCATCGATGGTGGTTTCACCAGAGGTGGTCGCATGGTTCTCAAGCTTGGCTTCTTGGCTTGCAATCGCCTCTTCACCACGCTGCTTGCGCTGTGCACGCTTTGGACGCGGACTTAAATTTTCTTCGTGTGCCTTGAGTTCAGCCTCACGTTCCGGTGACACTTCTGGTGTTGTTACCGTTGTTGGCGTTGTTGTTTCAACTGATTCCGGTGTTTCGGATCGATTTTTGTTACGGCGTCTGCGACGACGGCGACCGCCTTGGGATCCATCAGCTGAACGTTCTGTTTCCTGTTGTTGTGGTCCACGGTTGGTTTCTGGCCGTTGAGTTGGATCACTCTCTGGCCGCTCTTTGCGATCATTTCTCTCTGCTTTCTTCTGAGGACGACGGCGATTGTTTGTCTCCTGGCGAGAGGACGATGCCGGTGCTTCGGGTTCACCAAATAAAAACCCGAGAACGCGGTTGACCAGCGATTTTGATTCGGGCTTTGGTTGTCTGCGACGTGCACTTTCAGGGCGCTTCTTCCGACCAATGCTGTCGTCTGTTTTCGCCTCGACTGGTGTTGGCTCAGGCGCGCTTTCTGGAGCCGGTGTTTTTGGCTTGATATCAGTGACCAAAGCTTTTTCACGGACTTCAGCTTGACGTGCACGGACCAGCTCCGGCTCTGGATCTGGTGTGGCTGTTTGAATATCGATCGACAGCTCAAGGCTAGCCACTTGTGGGTCATCGTCACGTAAGCGTTGCAGATCGTAATTTGGCGTTTCCATGTTCGGATTCGGGATGACCAGCACTCGCACCTTATGGCGTCGCTGGATCGATTCAAGCTGCTGGCGTTTTTCATTCAGCAAAAACGTTCCAACTGGAACGGGGACTTGAACACGGACTTCACCGGTCCTTTCTTTGACGGCTTCATCTTCAAGTAAACGAAGAATCTGTAACGCCAGTGATTGCACATCACGAATGCTGCCCTGGCCATGACAACGTGGGCAAACCACACCGCTAGTCTCACCGAGCGATGGACGCAATCGTTGACGACTCATTTCCAACAGACCAAATCGCGAGATTCGGCCGATTTGAACACGAGCACGATCAGGTTTTAAGGCATCCTTCAGCCGATTCTCAACCGCTTTCTGGTTTTTGTTGGCTGACATATCAATGAAATCGATCACAACAAGGCCACCCATATCGCGTAACCGCAACTGGCGAGCAATCTCGTCGGCCGCTTCTAGGTTGGTGTGCAAGGCGGTTTCTTCAATATCACCACCCTTGGTTGCTCGGGCCGAGTTGATGTCGATCGATACCAATGCTTCGGTTGGGTCAATCACAATTGCGCCACCCGATGGGAGGCGAACTTCGCGCTGGAATGCAGACTCGATCTGACCTTCAATTTGGAAGCGATTAAACATCGGTGTTTCGTCTTGGTAGAGTTTGACTTTGTTACCAAAGGACGGCATCACCTGCTGAATCAGATCTTTCACTTTGTCGAACACTTCTTCGCTGTCGACCAGGACTTCACCGATGTCTTGACGCAGATGGTCACGAATCGCACGGACGATGACGTTGGATTCTTGATAGATCAAAAATGGAGCGACACCGGATAGTGCTGCTTTGCGAATGGCTTGCCAAGCGGTGTCTAAGTAATCGAGGTCCCACTGGAGTTCTTCGACGGTTCGACCAACACCGGCTGTGCGAATGATCACGCCCGCACCTTGAGTCATCGTCAGATTGGCGAGCTTGTCGCGGAGTTCGGCGCGATCCTCACCTTCAATACGGCGAGAGATTCCACCGGCATCTGGGTTATTAGGCATCAAAACCAAATAACGGCCAGCTAAAGAAATATAGGTGGTGAGAGCGGCGCCTTTGGTGCCTCGCTCTTCTTTCTCGACCTGAATGATCAGTTCCTGACCTTCTTTCAACACCTTCTCGATTTTCGCGCGTTCGCCTTCGGCTGGGGTGTTGTAGAAATATTCAGGTGAGATTTCTTTCAGCGGAAGAAAGCCGTGACGCTCGCTTCCGAAATCGATGAAGGCAGCTTCAAGACTAGGCTCAATCCGCGAAATTTTCGCACGATAGATATTGCCTTTTTTCTGTTCTCGGTCTGAGGATTCGATGTCGAGGTCGTAGAGTTTTTGACCGTCGACCATGGCAACACGGATTTCTTCCGCCTGCAGGGCATTAATTAATATACGCTTCATGTAGTGGCAACCTTAATGGTTTGATCGCCACGATCTCAGAGGGCTAGCTATACTAACCAAGGCTCAACCATTAATCGGTTGAGCGACAAGACACATTGTAGGGGGCTCGACCGGTAAACCGGGAGCCCGGAATTTCTTTGTTACTGCAGACTTTTCTGCCGACACATTGATATGTGTTTGTCCCAGCTTTGCTGGCCCGCCAAGATCGGGCGGGATTATTTCATCTCCGGAACTCCCGGAGGTCTCATTCGGCCTTAGGGAGTCTTGACTCAACCCAAAGCAGTCTGGAGCATAACAGCGCATGTCGCTTGCGGCAATGCATCATGGAGAAAGTGAGTGGAAAAGAAAGTCCAATGGGTGACTGTGGATGAGTCAAAAGAAGGTCAACGGCTGGATAATTTTTTATCAAATCAGCTGAAGGGTCTTCCGAAAGGTCGCATCTATAAAATGATTCGGACCGGTGAAGTACGCATTAATAAAGGTCGTTGCAAGCCCGATTCGCGGGTATCTGCTGGCGATATTGTTCGGATTCCTCCGGTTGATCTGGCTCCCACGAAAGAAGCGATCGCACACCGCGGCATTCAAATGAAATTATCCGATGCATTGTTGTATGAAGATGAAGATGTGCTGGTCTTGAACAAGCCCTCAGGATTGGCGGTACATGGTGGATCCGGATTGTCGACCGGTTTAATTGAACAATTGCGTCTGGCTCGACCGAATGAAAAATTTTTAGAGTTAGTTCACCGACTCGATCGAGAAACCAGTGGCTGCTTACTTGTCGCTCGTCGGCCGTCAGCGCTCAGGCGATTGCACCAACAGCTACGGGATCAGGATAAAGGGTTGCAAAAACGTTACCTGGCTTTAGTTGCTGGAAAGTGGCCACAATATTTAGTGGATGTTGAGGCGCCGCTTGAGAAGTTTGAGCGTGGTGGAGAGCGAATCGTCCAAGTGACCGAGCGAGGCAAACCCTCACATACCAGGATTCGGCCACTGGAAGCGCTGGATGGGTGTACTCTGGTCGAGGCGGAACCTGTGACCGGGCGAACCCATCAGATCCGGGTGCACGCCTCCTACTACAAGCATGCAGTATTAGGTGACACGAAATATCAGCACGATGACAGTCGAGATCAGTGGCGTCAGCGTGGCATTAACGGATTGTGTTTGCATAGTCGGTCGATTGGATTTCAAGCTGCAACTGGCCACCAAGTGACAGTTGTTGCGCCGATTCCGAATCCAATGCATCGTTTTTTAGTCGACGCCGGCTGCGATCCGGACATTTATTAAAGAGAGGTTTTGAATGGCTGACATTCCTCGGACAGAGGGCGATAACCCGATGCAGGATCCTCAGAAACGCGAGGAGACTGATCGATTATGGTCGGTTCTTGAGAAGACGCTGGCGCAATCGACGATCGAGCAGCGCCGTGCTCGACGCTGGGGGATTTTTTTCAAAACCATCACCTTTGGCTACATCATCGGTTTAAGCCTGTTTTTGATCAATCAAGCCAATTTGCCAGTGGATGGAATGCGGTCAGGGTCGCACACTGCGGTCGTTCCGATCGATGGCGTCATCGCGCCGAGTGAGCTCGCGAACGCGTTTGATATTCAGCAAAACTTAACCGCAGCATTTGAGGCTCCGGGGTCTAAGGGTGTGATGCTTGAGATCAATTCTCCTGGCGGAAGTCCTGTGCAGTCCGAGTATGTGTACCGAGCGATTTTGGATTTAAAGGCACAGTATCCCGGTAAGCCCGTGCATGCGGTCATTGGTGATATCGGAGCCAGTGGCGCCTATTACATTGCCGCTGCCGCCGATACCATTCATGCGGCTCCCGCATCGATCGTGGGATCGATTGGCGTGGTGTCTTCTGGATTTGGATTTAGCGGGCTGTTGGAGAAGCTCGGTGTGGACCGCCGGGTCATTACGGCTGGTGAAAATAAAGCCATGCTCGATCCATTTCTACCAGAATCGTTGGAAGACACTCAGCATTTACAAGGCCTTCTCGATGCCACGCATCAGCAATTTATTGCTCGGGTTCGCGAGGGGCGTGGCGAGCGATTAACACCGGGTGACGAGGATGTCTTTGACGGTCGTGTCTGGAGTGGTGAGCAAGCCTTGGTTCTTGGTTTAGTGGACTCATTAGCAGGGCCGCTGGAAGTCGCACGTGAATGGATTGGCGCAGAGGAGCGGATCTATTACACGCAAGATGAGCCGCTGCTGAATCAATTCAGCCGTGAATTTGGATTCGGTGTCGGGACGGCGCTGACATGGCTTGGTCGTCAGGGAATACTGAATCCCTGGTCTCTGAGCCACTGACAGAGCTGGATCAGCGGAAGGCCCTCGAGTGCCGTGGGGTCTTCACTTTTCACCGAACGAAACAGACTGATTCCAAGACACTCGACTTTGAAACCGCCGGCACAATCGAGCGGTTCATCAGCGTCGACGTAGCGCACAATTTCGGCGTGACTGAGCTTCCGAACCGAAACAACGACTTCTTCGGTGTGCAGACGTAGGGGCGTATTGGGTGCGCAAAAGCCGACAGTTGTAAAAAAAGAAACCTCTTTCCCGGATAGCCGATGCAGCATGTCGACTGCGCGATCTTTGCTCTGCGGTTTCCCGAGAATTTCACCGGCGCAATCGGCTGATTGGTCAGTGCTGATCACGCAAGCGGTTGGATGGAGCGTAGAGATTGTTTGGGCTTTGGCGCCAGCTAGACGGATCGTGAGTGCCCGTGCTGACTCTGATTGAGTGGGTGTTTCATCGACAGAGGGTGCATGAGCGAGAAACGGAAGCTTGAGTCTTTTGAAGATGTTTTTCTTGTATGAGCTTTCACTGGCTAAGATTAGTTGTTGATTCATCGTTGTATTTCAGCGCTTTAGTCTTTGACAGCAGGTCGATGCATCACTAAAATCCCCCGCCTATGTTTTCAGACACCCTACCTGAGCACCTGAACGCGAATCGCTTCATCGATGCGAAGGAGGAGATATCTGGTCCTCTCGAGCCTCAACATTACAAGAGGTTCTCAGAGATGGCGACCTTATTGCCCGGCGGAAGGGCTAAGGTTCGCGGATCCAGGGATCCTTTTGGACCAAGGGTGGTGTCTGGGGAGCTTCAATGTGAGGCGCGCATGACTTGCCAACGATGTCTGCAGCCGGTCACGATGACGCTTGAGGGTTCAGTTCGCTGGGGGCTTGTTTTTTCGGAAACAGAAATGCAAAGCCTCGATAAGCAGCTCGATCCGATCCTGATCGAAGAAGGGCAGCTCCTTTTGAGACAGGCGATTGAAGATGAATTAGTTTTGTTGTTGCCGATCATGCCGATGCATGATTCGTGTGACAGCGGATGGATACCGGATCCGGAACCCGGCGATGTTTCGGAAAAAGAGAGCCCGTTTGCGGTGCTCGCTTCGTTAAAGAATGAACAGGGATCCTGAAGGGAGATCATCATGGCCGTTCAACAGAACAAAAAATCACGTTCACGACGCGGTATGCGTCGTGCGCACGACGCACTGTCGGGTCCGACCCTGACAACTGACGCGATGACTGGCGAAGTTCATCGTCGTCACCACATCAGCCCTGATGGGTTTTATCGTGGCCGTCAAGTGGTGACGCCACGTCAAGAAGAAGTTGCAGAAGACGACGAATAGTCGATGGCTTTTGCAGCCCTGTTTCCCGGGCAGGGGTCTCAGACAGTCGGCATGTTGGCCGACTTCGAAGACAGCTGTCCGGAAATTCAAGCGACCTTCACTGAAGCTTCTGATGCACTAGGTTACGATCTCTGGACGTTATGCCAGGACGGTCCGGCCGAGCAATTGTCTCTGACTGAAATCACCCAACCGCTCCTGCTCACAGCTGGAGTTGCCTTGTATCGTGCCTGGACGGCGGCAGGCGGTGCGAGTGCTTCTTTTATGGCTGGGCATAGCTTGGGCGAATACACCGCGTTAACGGCGGCCGGCAGTTTGCCATTGGCCGATGCGGTGCGGTTGGTTCGCTCTCGTGGTCAATTCATGCAGGAGGCGGTTCCTAAAGGCGTTGGTGCGATGGCGGCGGTCATCGGCTTGGATGATGCGACCATTGAATCCGTGTGTGCCGAAGTTGCATCAGAAACCGGACTCGTGATTGAAGCGGTGAACTACAATGCCCCGGGGCAGTTAGTGATCGCAGGTCATGCAGAGGCAATCGACGCGTCGCTTCCCCGATTAAAAGAGGCGGGTGCCAAGCGTGCGTTGCCACTTCCCGTCAGTGCTCCGTTCCATTGTGCGTTGATGAAACCAGCCGCTGAACGTTTGCAAGAGGAACTGAATGCGATTGCTGTGCAAGCGCCCTCAATCCCAGTGATTCAGAATGTCAGCATCGCACCAGAGACCGATGTTCAAGTGATCCGCGAGCAGTTGATTGCACAAACATTCTCACCGGTTCGATGGACGCAAACAGTCCGCGGATTCACGGAGTTGGGAGTGCAGGTTGCTGCTGAATTTGGTCCAGGTGCTGTCTTGTGTGGACTCGCGAAACGGATTCAGACAGATGCTCAACACTTTCCGTTAGGAAAACATGAGCTCTTTAGTCAAGCTTTACAGGAAATCAACGGATGACGGTTGCATTAGTCACAGGCGCGAGCCGTGGAATTGGCCAGGCCATTTCAGAACGTCTGGTCAAACAAGGGTTTTACGTGATTGGGACCGCCACTTCTGAGGCAGGAGCTCAGGCGATTTCAGAGCGTTTGGGATCCGCTGGCGAAGGTCGGGTGTTGAATGTGACAGACCCGGCGATGGTGAGCGATTTGGCGAAATCATTGGCTGAGTCGGATCAAAGTCCATTGGTCTTAGTGAATAACGCAGGGATCACGAAAGATACGCTGATGTTGCGGATGAAGCCGGAGGATTGGCAATCCGTCATTGACACGAATTTGACCTCGATCTTCACTGTCGTCTCGGCCTTCATTAAGCCGATGACAAAAGCGCGTACCGGACGGATCATCAATATTAGTTCCGTGGTTGGCTCGATGGGTAACGCAGGCCAAGTCAATTACGCGGCCGCCAAAGCAGGCCTTGAAGGGATGACGCGTGCGATGGCACGAGAATTTGGAAGTCGGGCGATTACAGTCAACGCTGTCGCTCCCGGTTTCATTGAAACAGATATGACACATGTGCTTCCTGAAGCTCAGAAAGAAGCACTCTTGTCACAGGTTCCGCTGGGCCGTTTAGGTTCAGCAGAAGAGGTTGCTGGAACCGTCGCTTTCCTCGCTAGTGAAGAGGCAAGTTACGTCACCGGCACTACGTTACACGTCAACGGCGGCATGTATATGGCCTAAGTCTGATGTTCTGGTGCTTGTAATATTTCGAACATCAGTAATAATGACGCCACGTCGTACAGTGGCAGCAACATCATTAGGAGTATTCTGAACGATGAGTAATATCGAAGAACGCGTCAAGAAAATTGTTTGTGAACAACTTGGCGTCAAGGAAGAAGAAGTCACCACCGAATCTTCGTTTGTTAATGACCTGGGTGCTGATTCACTGGACACAGTTGAATTGGTGATGGCTTTGGAAGAGGAATTCGAAACCGAAATTCCTGATGAAGAAGCTGAAAAGATCACCACAGTTCAGCAAGCAATTGCATACATCGAAGCAAATCTTTAATCAGGATTTGTCATCGACGTATAACTAGCGAAAAGCCGCGTTCTGCGCGGCTTTTTTGCGTCGAGCATTGAGAGAGAAACTATGTCAAAGCGTCGTGTTGTGGTCACAGGCTTAGGAATGTTGAGTCCGTGTGGCGTCACCGTCGAAGAGTCATGGAAGGCGATTCTAAGTGGGCAGAGTGGGATTTCTGCGATTACTGAATTCGACACCTCGGAGTATCCGACCAAATTTGCAGGGTTGGTTCCTGAATTTGATTTAGAAACCTACATGTCTGTTAAAGACGCGCGCAAGATGGATCCGTTTATTCAATACGGAATGGTTAGCGCGATTCAGGCTGTTGAGCAATCAGGCTTAATGGACTCAACCTTTGATCCGACGCGCGTGGGTGTTTCAATCGGCTCAGGGATTGGTGGGTTAACACTCATTGAGAACACCACGCTGCTGTTAAACGAACGCGGTCCACGGAAGGTATCGCCATTTTTTGTTCCCGGCTCGATCATCAATATGATCGCAGGTAACCTAGCCATTAAGTATGGCTTCCAAGGGCCTAACATTGCGATCACGACTGCCTGTACCACGTCCACTCACTGCATCGGATTTGGTGCGCGGATGATTGCCTATGGCGATGCTGACATTGTCATCGCCGGTGGTGCTGAGAAGGCATCAACCCCCTTGGGAATTGCTGGGTTTTCCGCTGCACGCGCGCTATCGACTCGCAATGATGATCCGCAGGCGGCCAGTCGTCCTTGGGATAAAGACAGAGACGGCTTCGTTTTAGCCGATGGTGCTGCGACCATGGTGCTTGAGGACTACGAGTCTGCAAAAGCCCGTGGTGCCAACATTCTTGCTGAACTTGTTGGGTTTGGTATGAGTGACGATGCGCATCACATGACGGCTCCGGCTGAAGACGGACGCGGTGCCCGTGCCGCGATGGTCAATGCCTTGAAAGATGCAGGGCTTGCGGCGGACCAGGTCAACTATGTCAATGCGCATGGTACCTCAACACCGTTGGGTGATGTTGCTGAGTCTCAGGCGGTTGAAACCTTGATGGGTGCGCATGCAGCCAAAGTGGCTGTGAGTTCCACCAAGTCCATGACCGGCCATGCACTGGGTGCAGCCGGAGCGCTTGAGGCGTGTTTCAGCGTGCTCGCCATTCGAGATCAAGTATTGCCTCCAACCATTAATCTCAATGAGGTCGATGAAGGGTGTCGATTGGATTATGTGCCAAATACTGCGCGTGAAGCGACGATCGATGTGGCGCTATCCAACAGCTTTGGCTTTGGCGGCACGAACGGAACCTTGATCTTTAAGCGGGTGTAATGCCTGCTTTGGTCCGACTCGGACTCGCTGGCCTAGTTGCCATCAGTTGTCTGGTGGTGATCGGGCGGCTTTGGTTGGAATCACTGCAAACTCAACCGGTGGCCGTGACCACGGTGACGGTTCCCGCGGGCTCTACGGCCAGTGACGTTTTGAAAGCGATTGATCCGACACTGACTGCTCGCGAACGTGCGTTGGTGTTCTCACTGTATCCCCAATTCACTCATCTTCAGCAGGGGAACTATGCGTTTGCCGCCGGTACAACTGTCTTATCGGCATTGTCGAAGATCCATCGTGGTGAGGCGATTGTGGAACGGTTGACGATTCCTGAGGGGATTACAGCGGACGAATTGTTTGCCCGAGTTTCGGATCACCCTGCATTAGTTGGTGCGCTCACAGTGGTTAATGGTCGGTGGCTGCCTCTTGGTCGCGATTGGGCTTCACACGAAGGGGCGTTTCTGGCGGAGACGTATTTGTGGCAACAAGAATTGTCGAAAGATGCACTGCTTGAAAAGGCGCATTTGAGTTTACTCGACGCCTTGGAGTCAGCTTGGACGACCGCCGATCCGATTGTTCATTCAATTTTGCAATCCCCCTATGAATTGTTGATCCTAGCTTCGATTGTGGAAAAAGAAACAGCCTTGGCAGTTGAACGTCCGCGAATCGCCGGGGTCTTTCTCGAGCGGTTGAAGCGAAACATGCGATTACAGACAGATCCAACGGTCATTTACGGCCTTGGCGCGCGATTTGACGGTAATTTGACCCGTAAGCACCTGAGAGAAAAAACAGCCTATAACACCTACCGGATTGATGGTTTGCCACCGACGCCCATCGCACTGGTTGGTCCGGATGCTCTGGAAGCGGTTGCCCATCCTGACATCACCGGAGAGTTATATTTCGTTGCTGATGGACGCGGTGGGCATGTGTTTTCGCGTACTCTAGAGGCGCATAATGCCAATGTTCGGAAATATCAGTTGAAGCAATGACCCACCTGAAAGCACAGTTTATTACTCTCGAAGGCGTAGAAGGTGCTGGCAAAAGTACTCAGAAAGAGGCGCTATGCCATCTGCTGGAAGCGAACAACATCGCCTATATCGAAACTCGAGAGCCGGGTGGAACACCTTTTGCCGAGTCGATTCGCGAGTTGTTGTTAAATCATTCAGACGAAGCTCCTTGCGCGAAAACAGAATTGTTGCTGATGTTTGCCGCTCGATCGCAGCACTTAGAACACACCATTCTTCCGGCACTCTTGAAGGGTCTCTGGGTGGTCTGTGACCGATTTACCGATGCGACCTATGCGTATCAGGGGGGTGGACGTGAGCTTCCGGTCGATTGGATTGAAACATTGGAGACCTTGGTACAAGGTGATTATCGGCCGGATTTGACGTTGGTGTTTGATGTGCCTGTGGAAATCGGACTCGCTCGTGCCGGACGTCGCGGAGCATTGGACCGGATTGAGTCGGAAGATGTGGCGTTCTTTGAGCGTGTTCGCTCGACCTATCAACAGATTGCGGCCCGTGATACTGAGCGTGTTTTGATGCTTGACGCAACAGCCGAGGCCACTCATGTGACCCAAGCGATGTACCAATTATTGTGCGCACGTTGGGGATTGTCATGTCTCCCTGGCTAGACGCATCTTGGCAATCGATCGTCGAAGGATTGCATTCGAAAGCATCCCCGCACGCCTGGTGCATCGTACATCCGCCTGGTGTGCCTGCGGTTGAATTAAGTGATCACTTAGTTCGTGTGCTGTTGTGTCAGGATCCAGTCAATCATGAGCCTTGTGGCGACTGTGTGTCGTGTCGGATGCGGGATACCCATCCTGACGTGCTCACATTGGAACCTGAGGGGGCAGCAGGGATGATCAAGGTCGATGCCGTCCGTGATGCCATTGAGGTTGCGTATACCACGGCGTCCATGGGTGGTCGTCGTGTTGTGTTAGTCAGGCCTGCTGATTGCTTGAATCAGGCGTCGAGCAATGCACTTCTTAAGATCGTTGAAGAGCCGCCATCAGGGACTGTCTTTGTGTTTCAAACGGCATTGCCCGGGAAGCTCCTGCCTACGCTTGTCAGTCGTCTTCGGATGATCAAAGTCCCGACACCTTCTGCAGAGTTATTTGCTCAGACGGTGCAATCGTTGGGCGTCACGAGGCAACAGGTCAATCTGGCGAGTGCGTTATTGGCTGAGCCGTTAGCGGCGCAAACAAATCCCGATCGACTTGCCTTAGCCAATGATGTGCTTCAGGCACTGGTCCGGATTCGTGGTGGAGCAGATGCTCAGATGGTGGTGAAGTCATTTTCTAAGGCTGATGCGCTGGTCGCCTCGACGGTGATGGAACGGGTGTGTGAGCACCTGATTCGAGCGCACTATGATCGAGTTGACAATGCTGTGACCGAAATCCTGCCGGCACCTTATCCTGCCGTGCCCTTATTGTTTCAGTTCAAAGAACGAATTGCCGAGGTGAAAAAACAAGCACAGGCCGGCATTGCTGTCAATGCAGGGTTGGCTCTGGGTTCGCTATTTGCCGCCTGGGGATTTATTTGGACAAGAGTCCAAGCCTAAATTCTTTCATGATCAGTCGGCTAAGCTGTCGGCATGGAACTTTTGTTATGTATTCCTTCTGCTGAAGATCTTGCCAGACACGTGCTTGGCTTTGGATTGCGACCTGCACTGTTTATTCCGGGTCGATTTGATGCATCGATCATCGGTGGTGTTCATCCCTTATGGATTCGAGTGGATGGCGTGTCTTTGATTCAAACGCAGGTACGGATTTTCTTCATCGCGCCTGCTGGCGTGATCGAGCCTTTTGTCCCTGGAATTGGTGCTTCGTTGGTGTTGGATCATTCCGAGTTCTTTGCCCAGATCAGACACCACTGTGAGCGCAATCCTCAAATTGCTGGCACATCGCTGTTACAATGCCCGCCGGAGGAAATTCATGATCGATTCACATTGTCATCTCGACTGTATTGACGTCTCTCAGCGCGAAGGCGGGATTCAGTCCGTTCTTGATTTAGCCCACCATCATGGTGTCGATCGGATGCTGTGTATTTCGATCACGCTTGCCAATGATGCGCCGAGACGTCTCGCCAAAGCCTACGATCCTGTGTGGGCGACTGTCGGCATTCATCCTTGTCACGCGCATGAGGAACCGGGCGTGACTGTGGAGACGTTGCTCGAACTTGCGCAGGCGGACTCTGTGATTGCTCTGGGAGAAACAGGTCTTGATGGTTATCACGATCCGGTCACGGATGTGCAGCGAGAAAGCTTTATCGCGCATTTAGAAGCAGGGAAGCGGGCTGATCTTCCCATTGTTGTTCATACTCGCGATGCACGCGACGAGACGATCGATTTGATCAAAGCACACGGTTCGACCGAAGTAGCCGGCGTCTTACACTGTTTTACAGAATCTTGGGAGATGGCTGAACGCGCGATTGATCTGGGTTACTACATCTCCATGTCTGGCATCGTGAGCTTTCCAAAAGCAACCAATGTGCATGAGGTCTGCCAAAAAATCCCGGCTGATCGATTATTGATTGAGACCGATGCCCCTTGGCTTGCGCCGGTACCGTATCGGGGGAAAACCAACGAACCGGCGTTCGTCAGCCATGTGGCTGAGGCGGTTGCGACACTTCGAGGCACAACCCCTGAGGCCATTGCTGAACAGACGACCGAAAATTTTTACCGATTGTTCCGAGCTGCTCAGTCGTGAGTCTGTCTGAAGCCGTTCGCATGGAACGTGAAAAACGAAAACAACAGGCGTTCATTCGTCGTGAGCAAGATATTTTATCCGTTTGCGAAAGTCTGATGGCGGAAAAAGGGGTCCGCCAGGTGTCGGTTGATACGATTGCCGCACGCACTGGTATCGGAAAAGGCACGATCTATAAGCACTTTGATAGCAAGCGTGACCTGTTGATTGCGATTGTTGAGCGGTATTTTGCGATGTTGGTCGAGTTATTAAGCCGATCCAGTGACCCTGCGCGCGCTTTGACTGACTGGATCGAGGCCCAGCTATATGCCACCAAACGATCGCTTTTAATGCACGAGTTACTGAAAACCTTAGCTGAGGACCAGACTGCCGTCGTGAGAATGCAGGAAGTCCAGCTTCAAATGCGCAAGCGCCTCGCTCAAGTGTTATCTGGATCATCCAGCACCCGCGGTAAGCCCATGGAGCGGGCTTTATGGCTCAATTCGGTCGTTCAGGGCGCGTTGGTTGAAATGGAGTCACCCTTAAGATCGGAGCACTTTGATGAAGACGAGTGGGTGGAGTCTGTCACGCGGATCGTGCCTGTATTATTGGCGCAGTCCAAACAACCGCCAACCAATGAGCGCCTGACCTATCTTTAAGTGATCAACTGGAGTGGGTCATTCACCGCAATCGATCCCTGGTTTATCGATCTTAAGAACAATCCGCAGATATCGGTCTGAAGGTGCTGATCCAGCCGACTTAAAAAGTCAGGCGTACGAGTGCCGTTCCAGTCGCATTCAGTCGCGCGACAGCGCACGATTGGCTCAATCACTTCAAACTCTGCGGTACCAATGGCGATGGTTTGACCAATCCAGTTGAGTTCTTCAAATGCAGGGAGTCCATCGATCAAGACATTACCGCGATAACGCTCTGGATGATCCGTGGTTGCAGTCGCGGTTGCGATCGCAGTGACAGTTGCTTGGTTGATTAAAGAGACATAGGGCTCAGGTTCGTCGGTGAAGCCACTATCGAGTCTTTCAAGGGTGAATTCACCTAGGGATGGATCAAGCATGGTCATCCAGCCGGTGAGTGTCTCTTGATCAATCGGATCTCGCGAGAGACACAGGGTTTGATCGTGGTGACGCAAATGGATGGTGTCGTCTTCCCATTGAATCTGGATGTCTGAACAGAGATTGGTATGCACCGATTGAAGGAAATATTTTTTCGGACGCCATCCGCTTGCCGATGGCGGCATCCGATCGCGGTACTGCAACGCGTATTGGCGGTCACCGGCGATGGTCTGCCCTGGCATGATTGGTGTTTCGGTCAGTGACTCGCCAGCAAGTCCTTTGATGGGATATCGCCGAATCGAGCGGAGCTTCATCAATCCACTCACTTTGGATGTTCGCAAAGCTCGAGCAAGACGCCTTCAGTGTCTTTGGGGTGAACAAAGGCGACCTTAGTTCCATGTGCCCCAGGGACGGGTGATTCATTGATTAGCGTGTAGCCTTCGTGTTTGAGTCGTTGGAGTTCGGCTTCAATATCAGTGACTGTAATCGCAAGCTGTTGCAGACCACCTTTGCCTGCGTTCTTCTCGATAAACTTCGCAATGGGGCTATCGGCTTCGGTGGCTGCAATCAATTCGATACAAGATTCTCCGATTTGGAAAAAGGCAGTTTCAACCTTTTGGGAATCCACGCGATCGCGGCCTTTGAGGGTAAAACCAAGGCCTTCATAGGTTTTAATGGCTGCCTCGATGTCAGTGACAGCAATTCCGACATGATCGATTTTATGCAACATCCCTATTGTTCTCCTGTGGTGTGAGCGTATTCTTCCGGTAAGCATATAAGAAAAACGGAGGCTTAGATGTTTCGGTCAATTTTAATTGATGATTTCATGACCAAAAATTTAGCAACGGCGACTCGAGATATGGATCTGCTCGCGCTGGTGGATCTCTTATTGCGTCGTGGGATTTCTGGGACCCCTGTAGTGGATCAATCCGGCCATTTGATTGGGATGGTGTCAGAGCACGACTGTCTTAAAGCCATTTTGGTCGGGACCTATCAAGGCGACGTTGGGGGCATCGTCGGCGATGTCATGACGTCTCAAGTGGATACCATTCGGCTCGGGACCAGTATTGTGGAGGCGGCAAATCAAATGGTGTCCTCCGGTCGTCGTCGTTTGCCGGTCGTTGATCAGGAGAATCGTTTGGTGGGACAGATCTCACGGACGGACCTCTTGCGTGCGGTTCGCGCTTATGAGATTCCGGAAGACGAACCGGCCCATTAAGACTTGAGCGCGTTTTCCAGAGGTTCAATGCAGGCCAGTGCGGCCTGAGGTGGCGCGATGTCACCGTTTGCAACCCGTTGTTTTTGCGCCTGATAAAGGTCAGCCCAAGTAGCGTTAGCCTTCAGAAGTTCGGTGACGCCGTCATTTAACAATCGTTCGAACCATTGACTGGCCTGTGCGGCTCGGCGAGCAGGAATGGCTTCGGATCCAGCCTCACAGTAGGCGACCATTCGTTCCCAGAGGGTATCGATGCCTCGCGGTTCGATTGAACTGACCGAGAGCACCTCGGGTGTCCAAAAGCCCTGATGATTCAGAAAGCCCATGGCGTTTTTGTAATGCACGACTGATTGACTGGCGAGTCGTTCGGCGTCCCCGTCGGCTTTATTGACAACAATCAAATCGGCCAACTCCAAAATTCCTTTTTTGATCCCCTGCAGCTCATCACCGGCACCGGGTTGCATCAGTACTAAAAAAAGATCGGTCATTGAGTGGACTTCGTATTCGCTTTGTCCAACACCCACGGTTTCCACCAGGATGACATCGAACCCTGCAGATTCAGCGACTAAAATGGCTTCTCGCGTTCGGTTGGCGACACCACCGAGCGAGCGGCCAGCCGGAGACGGTCGAATAAACGCATGATCCTCGCGTGAGAGCCGTTCCATGCGTGTTTTGTCACCTAAGATTGAACCACCATGCAAGGGTGACGAGGGGTCGACAGCGAGAACACCAACGCGCTTTCCAAGACCAATTAGAAACAGCCCAAAGGCTTCAATAAAGGTTGATTTGCCCACGCCAGGGACCCCTGAAATGCCAATTCTGAGACTCTGTCCACTGTGTGGAAGGCAGCGCTCAAGAAGCGCAGCAGCCTGTTTGCGGTGTGATGGGTGGCTGGACTCGATCAGCGTAATGGCTTTGGCCAGCGCGCGGCGCTGGCCATTGCGGAGTGCTTGAAAGTCGATCTCAGGCACTGGTGTTCTCAATGGCATCGAGAACCGATTTAGCACAGGCTGGGATCTTGGTTCCGGGACCAAAAATCGCGGCAACACCTTGCTCATAGAGCGCTTGATAATCCTTTCTTGGAATGACGCCGCCGGCGAAGACGACAATATCATCAGCACCTTCTTTGGCGAGCGCTGCTTTGAGCTCTGGAATCAGTGTCAGGTGACCAGCTGCCAGCGAGCTGACACCGATGGCATGAACATCATTCTCGATGGCTTGACGCGCGACTTCTTCGGGTGTGGAAAACATGGGGCTTAAATCGACATCAAATCCCAAGTCTGCAAAGGCAGTGGCGACGACTTTCGCGCCACGGTCGTGACCATCTTGCCCCATTTTGGCCACTAAAATCCGTGGCCGGCGTCCTTGATTGGACTCGAACTCAGCAATTCGCGTGGTGAGCGCCTGCCAATCTGCATCATCCTTAAAATGGCTACCATACACGCCTGAGACACTCCGATGAGTTGCTTGGAATCGTTGAAAGACAATCTCCATTGCATCAGAGATTTCACCAACTGTACACCGCGCACGTGTGGCTTCGACAGCTAAGCCGAGAAGGTTGCCAGAACCTCCAGTGGCACAATCAGTAATGGCCTTCAGGCAGGCATCAGCGCGCGCTTGATCACGTGTTCCCTTGATGCGCTGTAAGCGCTCAATCTGTGCGTCGCGAACTTTTTCATTGTCGATGGAGAGAACGTCGATGTCCTCTTCAGATCCTTCTGGTAGTGTGTATTTGTTGACGCCAACGATGACATCTTCACCGCGGTCAATTCGCGCTTGTTTGTTGGTGGCTGATTCCTCGATACGGAGCTTAGGTAGGCCGGCCTCAATCGCCTTTGCCATGCCGCCTTCTTTTTCAACTTCAGCGATCAACTCACGGGCGCGCTCTGCCAATTCATGGGTCAGCGACTCCATCAGGTAAGAACCACCCCAAGGATCGACCACCTGGCGGATGCCTGTTTCTTCTTGCAGAATCAACTGGGTATTCCGCGCGATACGGGCACTGAACTCAGTCGGCAAGGCAATCGCCTCATCAAAGGAGTTGGTGTGCAAGGATTGAGTGCCGCCAAACACAGCAGCCATTGCCTCGATGGTCGTGCGAACGACGTTGTTGTATGGATCTTGTTCGGTCAATGACCAGCCCGAGGTTTGACAATGGGTTCGCAAGACGGTTGATCGTTCTGATGTTGGATTGAATTCATTGACGATCTCGTTCCACAAGAGTCGCGCCGCTCGGAGCTTCGCGATTTCCATGTAGAAGTTCATTCCAATGCCGAAGAAAAAGGACAAACGTGGAGCAAACTGGTCGATATCGAGTCCAGCCGCTAAAGCCGTCCGAATGTATTCTTTGCCGTCAGCGAGCGTATAGGCCAGTTCGAGGGCTGCATCGGCTCCGGCTTCCTGAATATGGTAGCCAGAGATGGAAATGGTGTTGAATTTCGGCATATGTTCAGAACAGTAGCCGATGATGTCACCGATGATCCGCATCGAGGGTTCGGGTGGATAAATATAGGTGTTACGGACCATAAATTCTTTCAGGATGTCGTTCTGGATCGTTCCTGAGAGTTGATCTTGGCTGACTCCTTGTTCCTCGGCAGCGACAATATAACCTGCAAGGACTGGTAGGACTGCACCGTTCATGGTCATGGAGACCGAGACCTGGTCAAGCGGGATACCATCAAACAAGATCTTCATATCTTCCACTGAATCGATCGCCACACCGGCCTTTCCGACATCACCTGAGACACGAGGATGATCGGAGTCATAACCGCGATGGGTGGCCAAATCAAAGGCAACAGAAACGCCCTGGCCACCAGCTGCTAGGGCTTTGCGATAAAACGCGTTGGATTCTTCAGCGGTGGAGAATCCGGCATATTGACGGATGGTCCAAGGGCGACCAGCGTACATGGTCGCTTTGGGGCCGCGCATGAAAGGTGCCATTCCAGGGAGACTGTTCCGTTGATCCAGATGCTGAACGTCCTCTTCGGTGTAGAGGATTTTCAGTCCAATCCCTTCGGGTGTGAACCAAGTCATCTCATCCGGTGACAGTCCTTTGGATTCTTTGGCAACCAACGCTTCCCATTGCTTTTTGTCTGTCATGCGGTCCTCACAACGTACTGAGTTGTTCGACGGTATACGAAAGACGGGCTTGGGCAACCATGTCTTCGTCAATCTCTTCGGCCACTTCATCAGGCTCGATGCGGTATAAAGGCTGACCTTTTTTCACGATGACTCCATCACTTTGTTCGATCAGCGCTTCAGTCACGGTCCCAGAAAATTCAGCATACACTTTATTGAACATCTTCATGACCTCGATAATGTAGAGAGGATCGCCGACCTCAAAGTGGCTTCCGACTTGTAAGAAGTGTGGCGCGCCCGGTGTTTCTTGGGCGTAGAACATCCCACCTGACATCGCAACGATCTCGTTGGCGGAGGCCACTGGTGGCGGTACGAGGATTTTGCGTGCGTGTTCGGTCAGTTCTGGATCCTTCAACCGCTCAGGGATGACGACCGTGAGATCGGCTTCAACGGTGAGCTCATCAAAGCCCACTGCGAGCGCTGATTGAGCAACCACTGCTAAAAGCTCAAGTCCTGCCTGGAAGCCTTGATGAGCGGCTTGAATGTCCGCCCAGAGACTTGGATCAATCCCGTCGGGTGGGGATGTCTGGTTTAAGATCTGTTGCCATTGATTCCAATCGTTCGGACCAAGTTTGTTGTCGAGATCCTGATAGAAACTCAATCCTTGCTCGAGAATGGTTTGATCATGATCCCAGATCACTTCAAGCGCGGGAGCCCCCTCAACAAAGTCCATATTGAGGTAGTGATACAGCTCAGCTAACACGTGGAATGGATTTGATTGCCAGTTGAATTGACCTGCGTTGACCGTCCAATCGGACCGGACCTTTGAAATCCATCCAATCAATCGGTGAGGATTGGTCATTAAGCAGGTTAAGGGGCGGGTGATGAGCGTTTGCTTTCTCGCAAAGATCTCAGGAGCACCGGATCGATCTGCGAGGTACTGGAAGCCAGCATGTAAATCGATTTTTTGTGCCTGTTCAAAGAGTAATCCGGTCAAAGTCAGGTACGGCTGGATAAAGGCTGTGGTTGATTTGGCATAGGGATTCTTGGCCAAGAACCAGTGGACCAGTCCGTAGTGAAATTCGAGATTGGTTTGCACATCCTGACCGTCAATTGTCATTCTGCGCAGTACTTCAGCCATCCGCTCATAACTGACCACTCGATCATCACCAACGGTTAACAGCAAGGCGACATTGGAGTCGTAAGCACCTGCGAGGGTGTATTTCATGAAGGCGCCGGTATCTGGATTTTTGACACAGATCCCTTGGTCATCACGAATCTCACCGGCAATTGGTGAAGACCAGTGCTCAATGACGCCGCCTGCATGCGGTGCCAGTCCTGCGTTCGTTGCGTTCAGTCGCGCCTCAACCGAGGCAGTGACGCGTGGGACGCGAGTGGGTTTTGGAAGCTTGTGTTTGTGCCAGGCGATAATGGCCATGGCTTCAACCAATGAGTTGACGACGAAGGCTTCAGACGGATCATTGGGATTTTCAAACCGTAAGCCGTAGCAGAGTTCGCTGACGCGGTGTTCAACCTGGATGCGGGTATTCATCTCCATGAAAAAGTGTTGGTCGGCATCGACGATACATTCGAAGGTCGATACCGAATCCAATCCGACCGCCGAGCCGAAGCGTGTGGCTTCGTCTTCCATCCGCTCGAGGATGGCGAGATCCATTGCCAAGGCTTCTTGTTGCGCCGGATGTTGATCCGAAGCATCGATCGCACGTTGCAAGCTCTCCACTGTGGTTGAGACTTCCAACAGTTTCTGTTCATGCATCTGCAGCGAGCAGTCGCGTCCACCGAGCGTGAGGCACCACTCGCCATTACCGATGACCTGGATTTCTTGGTGACGCGTGGTTTCGATATTCAGCTCGATCAACACGTTCTTGTTATCGCCACGACCGGTGGCTTTGACCTCATTTAACACTTCACGCAGGAGCGCAGGCACTTTGGATGCTGCGTCTTTGACCTGCGTATGATGGTCGCCAGGGTAGTCCTTTGGCGCCACCAGGATGCGTTGACCTTTACCGCCACCGCCACCAATTGCTTTCAAGCGAATCCGATTATTCGGTTGTTGATCAAACAATTTGGCAACTTCAATCTCGGCTTGTGCGGCGATCTCGTCGATGCTGATGACATCAACGAGCGCCTGATAACTGGCTGCCAAAAGGGCTTCGGCTTGATCAGCATCCGAGGCGCCGTCAGGAATCTGCAGTTGGTGAGCTTTCGCGATGACATCAAGGCCACCCTCACGACTGGCTTTGGCGAGTAGCGTTCGGACTGTGAGGTCGTCAACACCAGGGACTACTGAAACATCAGCGGCAAGCGCCGTGCGTTTGGCTTCGTCTTTCAGTCCGGCCTGGCGAACGGTGCGTGAGCAAGGACCAATAAAAGTTAATCCTGATTCCTCGATGGCACGCACCAGACTCTCGTCTTCAGCCATGAAGCCGTAGCCTGCAAAGATCGAATTATGACCGTTGTCTTTTGCGATTTGGATGATTTGTTGGATCCGTTGATCGCGCTCCTCTTTGCTGGCACCGGTATAATCCGGTACTCGATGGATGCGGGTCGGATCCGAGATCAACCGTAATTCTGGAGCCAGCGCATTTTGATAAATAATGGAATCTTTTTCTGACAACAGAATGCTGTATTTGGCGCCCATCTCGGTGAAGACATCCATGACCTCTTTGCGGATGGGTCCCCGGCAAATGATTAAACAGTCAATGTCTTCGCAAGCAAATTGCTGAATCCAGGACGCGTTCGACTGGGATAAGCGACGGTTTTGGTGAATATAATCGTGGCTCATTAGTGAAACTCCCTCTGGATCGCGGTCATCGGTTTCGGCTGGTAGGCCTTGATGTAACGGATGAAATTGTCACCGAGAGTGTGTCGTAAATCCTGAGGCATCACGATTTGGCTGATCGAACCTAAAGAGAGCGCCTCTTTCGGGTTCATCAGCTCAGCTTCATAGCGCTGGCCCAAGAGCATTTCCTGTTCTTTGAGCCACTGTGTTGCTTCCGCATCACCCTTGGCTGCGCGGGTTTTCGCTTCGAGGCGTAACGCCTTGAGTTCATCTTTATAGACAAATTCTTTACCCGCAGGACCCATGACTGCCAAGCGAGTGGTGGGTAGTGCGAAGACCATATCGGCGCCGAGTTTGTAGTTGTTGAATGCGGCATAGGCGCCACCAAAGGCATTTCGGATAATTAACAGAAAACGTGGAACGCGAAGATCGATGATAGCATCGAGCATGGCACGACCGGCCTGAACAATGCCTCGACTTTCTTGATCGCGGCCCGGCAAGAAACCGGTGGTGTCTTCCATAAATAACATGGGAATGTTGTAGAGATTACAGAATCGGATGAACCGGGCGTTTTTGAGCGCTGCATCGATATCAATTTGCCCTGAGGCGACTGCGGAATTGTTTGCACAGAAGCCGATCACGTGACCTGCAATGCGTCCAAAGGCGCAGATCGTATTCCGAGCCCGATTTGGCTGGAACTCGTAAAAATCCCCATGGTCGCAAATTTGTTGAATCATGATGGTGACATCCAGCGGAGTATTAAAACCGCTTGGCGAATTGAACGCGCGTTTCAAGAGAATATCGGCATCCCAGGTTTTTCGTGAAATTGGGTCCGATGTTGGTTGGAACGGGGCCATTGTTTCATTGTTTGATGGCAGAAAGCGCAACAGTCGACGGACTTTGCGGATCGCTTGAACCTCATCATCGACCACGAAGTCGGTGACGCCAGTCTGGCTGTGCACACGAGGGCCTCCCAGTTCGTCGGGTGTCACATCTTCGCCGAGCACACTTTTGATGACGGACGGGCCTGTCAACCCAAAGAAGGTGTCATTGGGTTGGATGACAAAGGATCCTTGGCGCGGTAGATATGAGCCTCCGCCGGCGTTGAATCCAAACATGCACATGATCGATGGAACACGACCTGAAATCTCACGGAGAGCCCGGAAGGCCTCGGCATAGCCGTCGAGTCCCCCAACCCCAGCTGGGACATAAGCGCCCGCTGAGTCATTAAACCCAACAACTGGGATACCAAGCTTTCCGGCGGTCGCAAAGAGCTGTGCGAGTTTTGAGCCGTTGGTTGCATCCATCGATCCCGCACGAACGGTAAAATCGTGTCCATAGATGGCAACGTCCCGGCCTCCGACTTTCGCCAGTGCGGTGACGAGGCTGGCACCATCGAGGTTTGGTCCCCAGTTTTGAAAGAGGATGGTGGGTTCTTCATCCACCAATAATCGAATCCGTTCCCACACGGTCATTCGATTTTTTTGGTGCTGACGTTCGATCGCAGCAACAGGAGCACCTTGAGGGCGTTGCTGGAGTTCCCAGCCGGCTTTCAGTGCGTCTTCATAAATGCCCGGTTTGCGGGCAATTTCACCAGGGATCTCAAATCGCTTTTCCTCGGGTGCGTGGAAAGGATTGGTGAGATGGGCGCTTTTGGCTAATCCAACCATGGGTGTTCAGTCCTTATCTTTCTGTACGCGGATTCGGTCAATCGGCTATCATGATGCATTGCACACAAGTTGTGCAAAATGACTTTCGTAGAACAGTTCAAGGCGTTAACGTTTGTGATTCGGCATTTTGTCTTCTTTTCTGCGCATCCGGGACAGCTGGATGTGGTGTATGAAGGATTGAAAATTTTAGAAGATATTCCTCACGCAGACCTTGTTGAGGTGCGGTTAAACGATAAGTTAGACCAACTCTCCAATGAAGTCGATGTGGTGGTGTATGCGGAATTTGGCTCAGACGATGCGCTGTTGCAATTCAAAGCCCATCCGTTGTATCAAGAATCCATCGAGCGGGTGCGACCGAATCGTGAACTCCGATTGGTAGCCGACACCCGCCCTTGAGGCGTCTTACTCAAGAGTGATCCACACCGGGCAGTGATCGGATGGCTTGTCCATTGCTCGCAACGTGTAGTCAATACCACAGTCGGTCATCCGTTCCATCAGTGGTTTGGAGACCAGAATGTGATCAATTCGAAGGCCGCGTTTCGGGTCATCTTCAAAACCACGTGATCGATAGTCAAACCAGCTATAGCGATCAGAGACCTCTGGGTGGACCGAACGCCAACTGTCAACAAGACCCCATTGAATCAGCCGTTCAAACCATGCGCGCTCCTCGGGCAAGAACGAGGTTTTGCCAGTCCTCAGCCAGCGCTTTTTGGCGTCATCGGTGATGCCGATGTCGTGATCAACGGGGGCGATATTGAAATCACCCATGATCACAATCTGATCTGAGGGTGTGTATTCGGTTTCAAGCGTCGTGAGCAAATCGCGGTAGAAGGCTTCTTTGGCAGGAAACTTAATCGGGTGGTCTCGGGATTCCCCTTGCGGAAAGTACCCATTAAAGACCGTGATTTCCGTGCCGTCTCCCAAGGTGTAGACTCCGCGAATCATCCGGCGCTGCGCATCTTCAGCATCAGTGGCATAGCCGCGAACGACCCTCAGTGGTTCGGGTTTTGAAGCCAAGGCAACTCCGTAGTGACCTTTTTGTCCGTGCGTATCAAATCGATAGTTCAAGAATTCAAGGTCATCATAAGGAAATTGCTCATCGGCCACTTTGACTTCCTGAAGTCCGATGACATCGGGATTTAAGTGTTGTTTGAGGGCTTCGAGTTGATGGATTCGTGCACGAATTCCATTGATATTGAAAGAAACGATTTTCATAGGGTCTTTTCTGTCTGGGTTTGGCCGCATACTATCAGACCTCAAAGGAGGCTCAATGAACATCATATTAATGCGGCATGGTGAAGCGGTTCCATTTGCCGTCAACGACGGCGATCGTGAACTCACGCCGAAGGGCAAAAGCGAAGCAAGTCGCACCGGGACTCAATTAAAAAATGGGGGATGGATCCCGACGTCGGTGTTTTGCTCAACGCGTATTCGGGCGCAACAAACAGCTGCGCTGGTGCTTCAGTCACTGGGGTCTGATCTGGAACCAGAGATCATTGACGGAATCACGCCTGAAGATGATTGGCCAGACGCGATGGCAGTGATTGAATCGCATGCCTCTGATGGGAGTTTATTTGTGTTTCATCAACCCATTTTAACTGAGATCGTCGGGTATCTGACCGAAGGGCAAGCACAGGTCGATGTACAGCCGCGTGCGGTGCCTGCAACTGCTTACCTCCTCAAGCTCTCTGCATTTTTGCCAGGTGCAGCAACCTTAGTGGGGGCTTATCAGCCCTGATGTCAGAATCGATTCGGTTTGATCTTCCTGGGCTGACGGTTCACGGGCTTTGCTTCGGTCCTGTCGATGGAGTTCCGGTGCTTGCCCTGCATGGATGGCTCGATAACGCCGCGTCCTTCGAACGATTGGCACCCAAATTGAGCGGCTGCCGTGTGGTCGCGATCGATCAACGGGGCCATGGATTGACCGATCATTTCGGTCGGCCTTATCACATTTGGGATGGTGTGCCTGATGTGATTGCGATGTTGGATGCCCTCGGGTGGGAGCGTGCAACGATTCTTGGACACTCCATGGGTGCTGCAGTCGCAACCTTGGTGGCGAGTGCTTATCCCGATCGCATTGACGCACTCTGGTTACTCGAGGGCTTGGGTCCCTGGACCTACCCCGACGGCGAGGCGCCGGATTTGCTGAGACAGGCGACTGATCGATTGAAACGGATCGGCGATCGATCGAAGCCCGTGTACGAAACCATTGATCAAGCGATCGAAGCGCGGGTTCGAGGTGGCGTGGTGCCTTTGACTCGAGAGGCAGCAGAGCCCATTGTCCGCCGGGGTTTGGTGAGAAGCGAGGGTGGTTGGACCTGGTCTGCGGATCAATTTTTGACATTGCCTCCATTATTTCGCTTGGATGAGAATCAAATCCAAGTGTTTATTCAACGCTTGGAAATGCCGATTTCCCTGGTCTTGGGTGATGTGGGCTTTTTTCAACAGCCACTGTTTTTACCCGAACGAATTTCACTTTGTCGGGACATAAGGGTGGAAACTTTTCCCGGTGGTCACCATCTCCACTTAGAAGGCGCCGAAGAGGCGATCGCAAACTGGTTACTAGAGAGGCTTTCGTAGCAATGAAGAGTTGGGTTTTGTTTGGTTCGATGATGCTTTCGCAGCTGTCTTGGGCAGCCGATATTCCAGGGTCATCGGATCTGCCCGAAGTCGAAAGACCACTCGGCTCGGAGATTGTGCGGTACCGAGAAGGAGTGCAGTCGGCAATTCGGCTGCCCCTGGAGCGGGTCGAGCGAGTGAATAATCGGTTGGTGATCGATAAAGAGCTGGATATCGAAGGGCATGTGGTGGATATCACCTACGAGCTCGGCGCTCGCGAAGAGTACGAACCCTTCATGGCGACGTTAAAAAGCAAGATGACCGAGCAGGGTGCTGAGATTTTATTTTCGTGTGAAAGCAGAGGCTGTGGTATCAGCGGATTGTGGGCCAATACGCTGTTTCAAGTGCGTGAACTCTATGGTCCCAATGGCACACAGGTGTATTTTGTAGTGAAACTGAAAGGCGAGGTTCCTCGTTACTTATCCGCTTATGGGATCGAGCGTGGCAACCGTCGCCAATACGTGCATATTCGACTGGTTGAACCGGACATCGATCAGTCTCAGTTCGCCGGTGCGCAGGAGTTGTTGACGGACGGTCGGATGATTCTGCCCGTGGAATTTGCCGGTAATCGAGTGAGTCCCGAGAGTCGCGATGTACTTCGCGAGATCGCAGTTCGCATGCAGTCCTTGGATGCCTCTGAATTGGCTATTGTCGCCTACCGACCGGTCACCCCAGGAGGAACCCTGACTGATGCCATCACTGAATCCAATGCTCGCGCAGTGCATGTTCAGTCGCTCCTCGAAGAGGCTGGACTGAGGATTGACCATGCGCAAGGGTTGGGTCCCTTGGTTGCACCTGGTGGTCTCTCACCCGACCGTGTGGAGATTGTGAAATTTCGGTAGGTTGCTGCGTTTGCGACTAGCATTGCAGAAGACTTCGCGGATAGACTCTGGTTATGACAATTGAACACATGGATGATGTGATATCGAGCCAGGTTGCTCGTCAGGTCCTCGATTACTGGTTTACCGAATATGCCGCTGGTGATCTTGCCAAGAAGCAAGACAAGCGCTGGTTTATGGGTGGTGTTGAGGTTGACAAAGAGATTGGCCAACGGTTTGGACATCGCGTGGAACTGGCGTTGGCGGGTGGTTTCAAGGATTGGGAAAGCGAGCCTGAGAGCCGGTTAGCTCTGATTATTCTGTTGGACCAATTTACTCGCAATCTCTTCCGAGGAACCGCGCGCGCCTTCGCTGGCGATTCGCGTGCGGTCAAATTGGCCAGGCGCGGACAAGTGTCTGGGATTTTCGAAGAACTCCCCTTGATTCAGCAAGTGTTTGCTTTGATGCCTTTGGAGCATAGTGAATTATTGTCTGATCAGGCATTGTGTGTGCAGGGAATGACGCGTTTATTCGAGCTTGCATCGATCGAAGACAAGCCCAGATTTCAGTCATTTGTCGATTATGCGTGTGAGCATAAAGCCATCGTTGAGCGTTTTGGCCGGTTCCCGCACCGTAACCAGGTGCTATCTCGGGTTTCGACTGAAAATGAGCGACGGTTTTTAGCGCACGCCAAAACTTACGGACAAAGCCAGACCGCACTGTGAAGATTTATTCACCGAGACAGGTGGCGCAAACGATCCTGGATGGATTTGCCGCGTACCGTCACCAGTTCATCAATATCACCTTGGGTGCCAGGAGTCGGTTTGAAGAACAGGCTTGGCGGGACGTGCAAAAAGCAGCCCAGGAACGGATCGATCTCTATGAGGATGCGGTTCAGGCTGTGCATCGGACGTTATCTGAACGCGTCGGATATGAAAATCTGACCCACGAGATTTGGGCAGAAACACGTCGAAATTATGTGGTATTGATTCAAGAACGCACGGACCCTGAACTCTGCGAGACCTTTTTCAATTCCATTTATTGCGACATCTTCAAGCATCAGAACATCAACGATGACACCGCGTTCTTAAATTCTTGGTTCGGTGATCAGGGTGTCAACGCGACCGGTCAGGTCGATATTTTTATGCAATACACCTTTGCCGACACCTTATCTGAGGTGTGCGACCGTTTATTGATCGATTATGCCTTTAAAGTCGGCTGGGCGGATCAGGCGGCTGCCAAGCAACAAATGATGGCGGGGATTGATGAGGCGGTGCCGGGGGAATTCTTCACCGACGAATCGTCACGGCTTGAGTTGTTAAAGCCCGTGTTTTATCGCAACAAAGGCGCTTATTTGGTCGGGCGGTTAGTGTCGGATCAGGGGTTGTATCCCATTGTGTTTGCACTGATGCACCGAAAAGACACGGGTGTGGAGTTGGATGCTGTGATTTCTGAGCCTGAAGACGTCAGTGTTGTCTTCAGCTTCACACGCAGTTATTTCATGGTGGATGTACCGATCCCCAGTGATTTTGTGCGGTTTTTACAGACGTTAATGCCTGTGAAGCAGAAGCATGAATTGTATTCGGCCATTGGCTTTTATAAACACGGAAAGACGGAGTTTGTGCGGTTATTTAACCGGCATTTGGTGGAATCGAACGACGAGTTCATGATCGCTCCTGGAATCAAAGGGTTGGTGATGTCGGTGTTTACGCTGCCCTCGTTTGAGATTGTGTTTAAGCTCATTAAAGACAAATTTGGACCGAGTAAGAATGTCACGCGGCAAACTGTCCTTGATAAATATCATTTGGTGAAAGTGCATGATCGGGTGGGTCGAATGGCGGACACTCAGGAATTCTCCAATCTCTCACTCCCACTGGAACGGTTTCATTCAGCGTGTTTGAAAGAGTTACTGGAGCTCTGTGGGAATTCGGTCTCGGTTGAAGGGGATCAAGTGGTGATCAAGCATTTGTATACCGAACGCCGAATGACGCCCCTGAACATTTACCTCGAAGCCTGTACAGATGAAGAACGGTTGGCGGCTCTCGATGAATATGGTCAGGCGATTAAGCAACTGGCTGCCGCCAATATTTTCCCAGGTGACATGCTACTGAAGAATTTCGGGGTCACTCGTCATGGTCGTGTGGTGTTTTATGACTATGATGAAATCTCTTATTTGACTGAAGTGAATTTCAGAAAGATTCCAGAGCCTCAGACCTATGAACAGGAAATGGCCTCTGAACCCTGGTACACCATCGCCGCCGAAGATGTATTTCCGGAAGAGTTTGCGACGTTCCTGTTCCCGTCGGTACAGATTCGAAAAGAGTTTGCGAAGTTGCACGGGGATCTGTTTGAAGCCGACTACTGGAAGGGGTTGCAGCAACGGATTGAAGAGGGTCAGATGATGGAGTTTTTCCCTTATAAAACCGGAACCCATGCACCGGGCTGGTCACTCGTCTGAGGTTTCTTTTTTTGGCCGATGATGCGCATCACCTGGTTGCTTGTGATGGAGGTAAAACTCGTCCCTGAAGGTGGCGACCCACTCCGGTTGATAAATCACCAACAAGGATAAGACGGTGCCTGTGATAAACCCTTCAGGGAAGGTTTGCATCAGTGCATAAGGGAAGTAGAAGTCCAACAGATAGTCAAGCGAGTAGAGGTCTGAGAGCCACAGCAAGGTGGTCACCACTGTTGCTGTGACCATGATGCCAATTGTCGCACCAAAGAATCCACATCCCCACACATAGACGAAAAAGTTTGGCGGTAACAACCGTAATGAGAGTTTCCAGATGAGATAGGTTGTTCCGCCTGGAATGATGAGAACCGCGATTGCAGACGCAGGAATGTCGACGATCTGGCCGACACCGGAGAGGGCGTTAGCAATCATTCCCAAGACCCCGCCGATGAGCATGTAAGGAAATCCAAACAGCAATGTCATGAGTGCTGAGCCAAAAATATGGAAGGAGAGTCCAGGCTCAATGCCGGCGTTTAACCGCCATAATAAGGCGAAAAAAATCAGGCTCGAGGCCCAGGCGCTGACGTCACTGAAACTGCGTAATCGATTCACATCCAGAAGAAAGATCGAGCGGACCAGAAGCGTCCAAAAGAGGATCTGAATCAGTATCCAAAACGGCATTGGCCAGCTTTGGGTCAGGCCTTGGAGCAGCATTACATCTGCTCTGGCGGTTCTAGGGGAAAACGGACTTCACCCTCAGGGATTTCGAGTATCAATGTATCCGCACCGTGTGTCGCGGCATAGCAACACAGTCGAGGAGTCAGCCAACTGGCTTCGTCATCAGACAACCTCAGGAGATTGATGCGCATGTCTCCCTCGTTGCGATGAGGTTCAATCGCAACCAACAGTGTTGGCGTATCGAACCGGAGTGATTCTGCATCTAACGGCATGAGTGTTTTACTGGTATCGCCCGTCAGTGTCATGGTGCGATGGGGAATCCCTGCGTCGTCAAAGACAGGCCCTTCCGGTAAAAACCCGTGGTTGGCATAAAACCCCATGGCCGTGATCTGCGCACCGAGCGTTGGTGTCTGTCCGGCATCCTGAATGATTTGGATGGCTGCACGTAACAACTTACTGCCGATATTCTTGTGTCGAACGCTGGGTAGTACGGCCATTCGTCCAATTTTTTGCCGATCCAGTATGCGTGCGCAACCGACCGCGGTGCCGTCGCGCTCTGCGAGAAGGTGGATCGCATCGCGATCGGCAGGGTCCCACTCGTCGGCAGGATCAATGCCTTGTTCTTCGATAAAGACTTGGGTGCGGATTGATTGCAGCGCATCCTGGGCTTGAGCCCAGCTCACTTCACGAACCGTCGTCCTCGGTCGGTAGGAGCGATTCTGTTCGGATGAGTTCGATGATGGTGTCGAGCCAGAGGCTTTGAAGCTTCCTGATGTCAGCCGATTGAACAGTGCGCGTATTGGCCAAGTGAAGCAGTTCAGAAGGGGTTTGATCACCGATCCGTTCTCCATTGATGTAAAGCGTTTGATTGACATAGGCCATCCGGCAGCCGGGGTCGAGCTCCCATTGTGTCACCGATTCGATTTGTTGGTCGATGTCTTCATCACTGATTTCCTGATGGCTATCGAGGTCCAAATAAGGTGTCGTCACGCGAGTTGCCAGCAGGTGTTCGAGGACTTCGGGTTGCTCGAGATAGCGAATGATGGCTGCTTTGGCTTCGAGTAGGTCGCTGGCCAGAATTTCAGCGGGCTGTCCGTGGTACTGCCGTCCGGCATCGTTAAACCGCGGGATGTTGGATTGACGATCGAGCGTTTCCAGGGCCCCCTCGAGCAATGCGCCGGCATCGGGAGCACGAAATCCGATCGATAATGTCATGCAGTCTGGATCGAGGCTGACACCGTGGTGAATCATTTTCGGAGGTAAATACAAGACGTCACCGGGATGTGCAGTCCAGCTCGTCCAGGGGTCAAGCGGCTCGACTAACGCGATGGGTTGACCGGGTACTGTTGGTGTCTCGACTGTTGCTTCAGGGCCAATTTCCCATGTTCGGCGTCCATTTAACTGGATTAAAAACACGCTGAACTCATCACAATGCCGACCGACGCTGCCGCCGACTGAGGCCCATGAAAGCATACAGTCCTCGAATCGCCAATGCGGAAGCCAGTGAATCGATTTGCGGATCTGATCGTACTCGGGGAAGAGGTGTTCAAGTGCGTGAATCAGAACAGACCAAGGCTTTTTGGGGGGATGAAAGCGATCAAATGGCCCCGCATCGAGGGTAAATGTTTGACCTTCAGCTCCGGTCAGTAATCGACTCGGCATGTCAGTTTCTGTGAGGATCTGCACCAGTGTGTCGGTCTCTGGAACCAATCCATTGGTATCAACAGCTTGTTCAAGAATGACAGGTGCTTGCTGCCAGAAGCGAGCCAGGGTCTGGCCGTCGTTTAAGGACACACCCTGTAATCGCTCCACGCTCATACGGCGCGTGCCTGAGCCTCAGCTGTGCCTGTATAGCTTAACGGTGTCATCTCCAGAAGGGCTTGTTTGGCCTCGTCGGGGATCTCCAATTGGCTGATAAACGCACGCAAGGACTCTTCATCGATGGGCTTGCCTCGCGTCAGCTCCTTGAGTTGTTCGTAAGGTTTTTCGATGCCATAGCGCCGCATGACGGTCTGTACAGGCTCTGCGAGAACTTCCCAGCGTTTGGCCAAATCGTCGGTGATAACAGCCAGATTGATCTCGAGTTTGTTCAAACCCTTCAGTGAGGATTCATAAGCGATTAATGCATGCGCCGCGCCAACCCCGACATTGCGGAGGACCGTTGAATCGGTCAAATCCCGCTGCCAGCGAGACACGGGCAGTTTGGCGGATAGATGTTCAAGCACCGCGTTGGCAAGCCCTAGATTTCCCTCGGAGTTGTCAAAATCAATCGGATTGACCTTGTGTGGCATGGTTGACGAGCCGACTTCACCAGCGACCGTTTTCTGCTTGAAATAATCCAGTGAAATGTAGCTCCACAGATCGCGATTGAGATCCATCAAAATGGTGTTGAATCGCTTCAGTGCATCGAAGTACTCAGCGATGCAATCGTGTGGCTCGATTTGTGTGGTGTAGGGATTGAACGTGAGTCCGAGGTTTGTGATGACGCTTTCGGCATGAGCCGCCCAGTCAACATCGGGATAGGCTGACAGATGCGCGTTGTAGTTCCCAACGGCACCATTGAGCTTACCCAACAACTGCACTGCTTCGAACTGAGTCAGCTGCCGTTCCATGCGGGCAACCACGTTCGCCAGTTCTTTCCCAACGGTGGTTGGTGATGCACTTTGTCCATGGGTTCGAGAGAGCATTGGGTGAGACGCCCACTCATTGGCCTTGGATCGCAACAAATCGATGATTTGACGCATCGTTGGTTGAAGCACGTCGTCTCGCATGCGGGTGAGCATTAAGCTATAGGAGAGATTGTTAATATCTTCACTGGTGCAGGCGAAGTGAACGAACTCCGAAATCGAACGGAGTTCTGGATTGTTGTCGAACTGTTCTTTGATGAAGTACTCAATGGCTTTGACATCATGATTGGTGGTGCGTTCGATCGCTTTGACGCGTTGCCCATCGTCTTCTGAGAAATCGGTGACGATGGCATCGATTTCAGCAATCGCTTGTTCAGACAAGGGTGCGACTTCGTCAATCTGTGGATGGCTCGCCAGTGATTTGATCCAGGCCAGTTCCACTTCGACGCGAGCACGCATCAATCCGAATTCACTGGCGATTGGACGCAGCGCGTCAACTTTGGATGCGTAACGCCCATCAATTGGCGAAATCGCGGTCAGCGTTGATAAATTCATGATGTTCCTATAAACCGATTGATTCCAATTCCTTGAATACGCGGCCTCGCTGAAATAATAGCGACAGTCGTCCACCACCGAGCTGTCGATACAGCATGGCCGCGCGGATACCGCTTAAGAGGAGTGCTCGTACTTTAGCAGGATTGTTACCCTGTTGCAGGTGCCGGCCATGGTTTCCGGTCACCATAATACGGAATTTGAGGGTTGAGACAGTTTCTTGATAGGCGGTATTCAGTGTCTCAATCACAGACTCGTGCGTCGGTCCGAGTTGTTCGGCCTTTTGGACGGCCACTTCAAGATGTCCGCCGAGTTGATCAAGTAATTGCGGTTGCTTGGAAAGCTGTCGTTCGACTTGCATGAGGCTGATGAAATACCGGATGGCCTCCGGGTATTTTCGATTGCCGCCGCGCCCCAGCATTTCTCGAAGCATTTTGGCTCCAGGTCTCAATCCATCGATGCTCCCGCCGTAGACATCAAGCGGGGTTTCGGGATTCAAGCTGAGCGTGCTCTGCATGAGTAGCTCAAACTCATCGTGAGGGACTAAACCGGTGTTGGCGAGTCGATCGACTTGGTGGGCCGCCAGTGCGAGTGCACACAGTGGATACAGGCGGTTTGGATTACTCATGCAAGGGCTTCCTCAATCACGGCGCCGCCGAGACAAGCTTCACCGTCGTAAATCACGACCGATTGGCCGGGCGTGATGGCTCGTTCGGGTTGGTCAAATGTTATGTGAAGATCGTCGCCACGCATTTCAATTGCACAAGGCGCATCCGGCGCCCTGTAACGGACTTTTGCTGTGTAGCGTCCAGGAAGACTCGGTGGCTTGCCAATCCAGTTGATTTGGCGGGCTAACAGTCCTTTGGCGAAGAGTTTGGGGTGATCAGTGCCTTGAACCACGACAAGCGCATTGGTCTCGAGCTGTTTGTCAGCAACAAACCAAGGCGCGTCGGAATGGTGTTTGAGCCCACCGATGCCAAGACCCTGACGTTGCCCTAAGGTGTAAAACATCAGTCCTTGATGTTCTCCAATGACCTCGCCGTCATCCGTGATGATGGGCCCAGGAGCGGGCTTGACGTAGGTTTTGAGAAAGTCGCTGAAGCGACGCTCACCAATAAAGCAGATTCCGGTGGAATCTTTTTTACGAGCGGTGATAAACCCCTGAGCTTCGGCAATATCGCGCACTTTCGGTTTGAGCAAATCACCGACCGGGAACAGCGAGGATTTGACCTGCTCTTCGGTGAGGGCCCAGAGAAAATAGCTTTGATCTTTATTTCGATCGAGACCTCGGTGCAGTGGGTTTTCGCTGTCGACACGACGGACGTAGTGCCCGGTGGCGATGAGATCTGCACCGAGCTCTCGGGCATAATCAAGAAACGCGCGAAACTTGATTTCTCGGTTACAGAGGATGTCCGGGTTTGGGGTTCTTCCTGCCTTGACTTCGGAGAGAAAATTTTCGAACACATCATCCCAATATTCCGCGGCAAAATTGACCCGATGAAGGGGGATTTCCAAGGTATTGGCGACTTGTTCAGCATCTTTGAGATCTGCAATGGCGGTGCAGTATTCCGTGCCATCGTCTTCATCCCAGTTTTTCATGAACATGCCGCTGACGGCATAGCCCTGTTCTTTAAGGAGATAGGCGGTCACTGAGGAATCAACGCCGCCTGACATGCCGACGATGACTTGAGTGTCTTTGTTTTGCATGGGCGGATTCTACCCGAGTTGTATCCATCACTCGATACTCGCCTGGGGATAAATCACCCAAGGAGTATTCACCGACGGCGCTTCTCACCAAACGCAGAGTGGGAAATCCGGTCTCGGCGGTCATGCGACGTACTTGCCGATTACGGCCTTCATCGAGCGTGATTTCAATCCAACTGGTTGGAATGTGTTGACGAAAACGGACCGGTGGGTCGCGCGGCGGGACGTCGGGGGGATTGATGATTTGACAATGAATGGCTCGCGCTGGACCGTCCTTTAAGAGAACACCGTCGGTGAGCCTCCGGCAAGCCTCTTCGGTGATTGCACCATCGACTTGCACCCAGTAGGTTTTCTGTTTTCCATGTTTGGGGTTGGCGATGTGATCTTGCAGGCGCCCATCGTCAGTCAGGATCAACAGTCCTTCTGAGTCTTTATCGAGACGTCCTGCGGCATAGATATTGGGAATATCGAGGTAGTCTTTGAGCGTCACTTCACCGCCTGTGAATTGACAGAGGACTCCGTAGGGTTTGTTAAAAAGAACGAGCATACCTATCCCAAAGAACAAGACAATTCCTGAAGTGGTCGGACCAAAACAGTGGTAATATCCGCACCCGCAATACAAACGTGATACAGCACAACAGGAGAAAAGGATGGGCTACCAACACATCCAAGTGCCGACGTCAGGCGAAAAAATCACTGTGAACCAGGATGGATCGCTCAACGTCCCCAATAACCCAATCATTCCCTTCATTGAAGGCGATGGTATCGGAGTCGATATCACTCCGCCAATGATTGATGTTGTCAACGCTGCGGTTGAGAAGGCCTACGGCGGTGCCAAGTCAATTTCATGGATGGAAGTGTTTTGTGGTGAAAAATCTGTCGCCACCTATGGTGCCGATGAGTGGCTTCCTGAGGAAACACTCGATGCATTTAAAGAATATAAAGTGGGGATCAAAGGCCCTCTGACGACGCCCGTGGGTGGTGGTATTCGTTCGTTGAACGTTGCTCTTCGTCAGCAGTTGGATTTGTACCTCTGTTTGCGTCCAGTGCGTTATTTCACCGGCGTACCAAGTCCAGTCAAAGAACCTGAAAAGACGAATATGGTGATTTTCCGTGAGAACTCGGAAGACATCTATGCCGGCGTCGAGTATCAAGCCGGAACACCGGAAGCAGATAAGCTGATCGATATCCTGCGGAACGAGTTTGGCGTCACCAAGATTCGTTTCCCAGAGAACTGTGGAATTGGTATCAAGCCGGTGTCTGAAGAAGGGACCAAGCGCTTGGTTCGTAAGACCTTCCAGTATGCGATTGATAATGATTTACCGAGTGTGACCTTAGTCCACAAAGGGAACATCATGAAGTTCACTGAAGGTGCCTTTAAGGACTGGGGTTATGAACTGGCTCGGGAAGAGTTCGGTGCCACGCTATTGGATGGTGGTCCTTGGTGTGTGATCAAGAACCCCAAAACAGGCAATGACATTGTGGTCAAAGATGTGATCGCTGATGCCATGTTGCAACAGATTCTGCTACGTCCTGCAGAATATAGTGCGATTGCGACCCTGAACTTAAACGGTGATTACCTATCAGACGCTCTGGCTGCTCAGGTGGGTGGTATCGGGATTGCTCCCGGCGCAAACATCGGTGCTGAAGTCGCCATCTTTGAAGCAACTCACGGCACGGCGCCAAAGTATGCTGGTCAGGACAAAGTGAACCCAGGTTCATTGATTCTGTCGGCAGAGATGATGCTGCGTCATTTGGGGTGGTTCGAGGCAGCCGATCTGATCATTGAAGGCATGGAAGGTGCGATTCAGTCGAAGAAAGTCACTTATGACTTTGAACGCCTGATGGGCGACGCGACGCTGGTCTCCTGTTCTGAATTTGGTCAGGAAATGATCAAAAACATGTAATCAGGATCAGCCTGAAAAAGACCCCGGCAGCAAAAGCTTCCGGGGTTTTTTTGTCTCTGGCCGATGCTAAACCGGGAAAGTTTCGGTCACTAACCCTTCTCGTCGTGCCCAACTGTAATCAAAGGCTTCTGATGTGGGTCCGTATTCCCAGAGCATGTGCAGCCGGTCAATCGCTTCATCCCAGGTTGGATAGGGAGCGTTGTTGGCCAACCAAACGACCGACAGTGGTTTTCCAACATGTGTAAACCAATGATCGCGCGCCACCATGATGGCGCGATGGGATTGGCTGAAAACAAAGCCATACAACGCATCAAGACTCTGCCAGGCGGATAAATTGACGATGAAATCGCCGCCCAGACGATGGGCAATCGTCGGATCGTCTTCGTCGGTTTCCCGCCAGATAAACCCTGGAGATGCTTCAGCGAGCTGCTGGATATGCGGGACTGCTTGAAAAAACGAGTGCATCTCGGGCGCGTGTCTGTCGTATTTCATTTGCGCGACATTGCATTGATAAATCATCGATCGCATGACCTTATTCGTGTGAAGAGGATTGGCATTAAAATTTCCGATGAGTTTCTCTTTACTCGGACCATTTTGTCCCCATAAAGTCACTGTGTAACAAAGGACGTTTCGATTCAATGAGTGAACCTGACATCCCAGGCTTTGATCCAGACGAGGATTATGGCGTCGCCGTTGCGAAGCCTGAGCTGAAAAAGCCGCCGATGTATAAAGTCATTATGCTCAATGACGATTTTACGCCAATGGAATTCGTGATTCATGTTTTGGAGTTATTCTTTAATATGGATCAGGAGCAGGCGACGCAAATCATGCTGACTGTGCATACCAAGGGGGCTGCTGTGTGTGGGGTGTACCCGAAAGACATCGCAGAAACCAAAGCGGAGCATGTTGTCGAGTATGCGAAAGAAAATCAGCATCCTCTCATGTGTCAAGTCGACATCGCCGAGGATTGATAAGGAGAACTGTATGTTGAGTCGCGATCTTGAAGTCACCCTCAATAGTGCTTTTAAACGCGCCAGAGAGCTCCGTCATGAGTACATGACAGTCGAGCATCTGTTGCTGGGTCTATTGGACAATGCCTCAGCTGTGCAGGTTCTCAATGCCTGTGGATCTGATCTATCCAAACTGCGGGAAGAGCTTGAGCAGTTTGTCACGCAAACCACTCCGGCGCTGCCAGAAGAGTCAGAGCGTGATACGCAACCGACGCTGGGATTCCAGCGGGTCTTACAGCGTGCGGTCTTCCATGTACAGTCTTCTGGCAAACAAGAAGTCACCGGCGCCAACGTGCTGGTTGCGATTTTCTCAGAGCAAGAGTCGCAGGCTGTGTATTTCTTAAAACAACAGGAAATCGCTCGGATTGATGTGGTCAACTATATCAGCCATGGGATTGCCAAGTCAGAAGACACAGGCGCTGATGGAGAATCTGAGACGGATGCCCAATCCAATCAAAATGCCTCGAGTGAAGAGCGGACGTCCAACTTGGATGGGTATTGCACTAACTTGAATAAAGAAGTGAAGAAAGGTCGTATCGATCCATTGATTGGTCGTGATGAGGAGCTGTCCCGTGTGATTCAGACCTTGTCCCGTCGACGGAAGAACAATCCCTTGCTCGTCGGTGAAGCCGGTGTCGGTAAGACTGCGATTGCCGAAGGACTTGCCTACCGGATTGAGGAAGGTCAAGTACCGGATGTGATCGCGGATGCTGTGGTCTATTCATTGGATTTGGGTTCATTACTGGCTGGAACCAAGTATCGGGGTGATTTTGAAAAACGCTTGAAGGCGTTGCTTGGCGAGCTCGAGAAAGAGAAGCATTCGATTCTGTTTATCGACGAGATTCATACCATCATCGGCGCTGGAGCCGCATCCGGCGGTGTCATGGATGCATCGAATCTCTTGAAACCTCTGCTGTCCTCTGGGCAGTTGAAGTGCATTGGTTCGACCACCTTCCAGGAATTCAGGGGAATTTTTGAAAAAGATCGGGCGTTGGCACGTCGCTTCCAAAAAGTCGATGTGCTTGAGCCGTCGATCGAAGACACGATCAAGATTTTAAATGGGCTGAAGTCACGGTTTGAAGAACATCATGAACTGCGATACACGAAGGCTGCCTTGACCTCTGCGGTTGAATTATCCGCAAAATATATGAGTGACCGCCATCTACCGGATAAAGCGATCGATATCATTGATGAAGCAGGTGCAATGCAGCGTTTGATGCCACCGTCACGACGGAAAAAAGTCATCGGAGTGCCTGAGATCGAAACAGTTGTTGCGAATATTGCGCGGATTCCCCCGAAGCAGATCTCTAAATCAGATT
>QXYM01000009.1 GCA_009886945.1 Litorivicinus sp. | reverse complement strand
GTTGGTCGGAAGCGATGGATACTATTGGGTATCGCAGGAGGGTTGTGGTCTTAACCATTGGATTGCAGTCGACTGACTGCACCGCCACTACTCACCCAGCCTCGAAAACCATCTTCAATGTGCTCTGCGTCGAACCCCATCTCGTTAATGGCCGCCACAGTGAGCGCTGACCGCCAGCCCGACGCACAATGAAAGATAAAGCGTTTAGGTTCAGCGAAGATTTGTTTAAAATAAGGGCTCTCTGGATCAATCCAGAATTCAATCATCCCTCGGGGAGCGTGGATCGAATTTGGTATGAAGCCGTCACGCTGTCGTTCTCGGATATCCCTTAAGTCAACGATCACCACATGAGCCTCGGTCTCAAGTCCGATGGCATCTCGAGAGTGGATTTCCTTGATGCGCCCGCGTGCGCGGTGGACTAAATCAGCGGAGGAGATTTTGAGCGGACGCATTCGAAGACCCCGGACAATCAGATGGATTGAGTATAGCCCCGGACAATGGTCAGAAGAAATGGTCTTGGCCAAGCGCCGGGAGCTGGTGCAGTCACCTCTCCCGGCAAGTGGGTTGATTTAGATGGTTTGCTTATTGATGAGGTTTGCGACTTCAGACACCGTCATGCCTCGGTAATCACCACGACCTGCCAGTTGCTCGGCAACCCGATAGTTCGCATGTAACTGACGTGAGATCAAGATCCCTTTATAAAATGTGGTTAGCGGCGCCATCACAGCCTCACGGACTGCATTGCACCATGCGCAAGAGGTTTGAAAAGCAAAGCTTGTGGCTTGCATCACTGACATGAGAAAACTCCTTTTGAGAGATTGTTACGATAAGTAACTATACTAACGTCTAATAATCATGCGGCGCAACAATTATTTATTGAATCGGGGGATAATCGAAGACAGATTGCGTGAAGACAGCAACCATCACCATCAAAAAGAACCCGATGAGTGCAGCGACCCCGCCGGCCCAGATGAAACCGAGCTTAGGTTTGAAAAACAGAAACACGTATTGCCCAATAAACCCACCAAGGGCGCAGAGCACGATCGCGTAGAGAAGTCCCAGTGGGTCTGACATGCTAATCCTTGGGTTGGTCGATATCGCTGCCGTCAAAAGTCCATCGATAATGGGGCGGGGTTGGTCCTTTGTTCCGTTCATTGGCTAAGGACTGCTCGTAGGCATGAGCAGTTAACCCAACACTCCGAGAAAGACAGAATAGCCCGCGAGCCAGTGTGGAGGGAACCCCGAGCGCTCCATAGATCGCAGCCGTAGCGCCATCAATATTCATGGCGATTCTCCGACCTTTGATGTGTTCAATCGCATCTTGAAGGCCTTCGGCGATCTCTGAAAACTGTCCATCAATGGCAGAATCTTGGGCTGCGCAGGCTCGGAGCACATCCATCAATGGGCGAGCCCTTGGATCTTCAGGTTTGTGAAATCGATGACCAAAACCTGGAACAAAGGTCACGCCCTGATCTGTTAACTGGGATAACGTCGTTGCAATTGCTTCCTCTAATGGCATCTGTTGGCTCTGGCGTTGGATCGCTTGAAACAGTTCAAGAGCCTGTTCGCCAGCACCACCATGCACATCGCCAAGCATATTGACTCCTGAGGCGATGGCATTATTGATTCCGACACCGCAGGTCATCGCCATGCGGCTTGCGGCAATAGAGGGAGCCTGAGGTCCATGGTCAACGGATGCAACCAAGGCGGCATCCAGGAGGCGCGCTTGTGCGTTCGACGCAGGGAAACCCATCACCATCAGCCAGATCATGTCAGTAAACGACTGTGACTCAATTAATTCTTCAATCGAGCGGCCTCGGAATGCAATTTTGCCCGGCTCCATTTGGATGATCTTGGTTCGCCACCAGTCTGAAACATCACTCATCCAATGACTCCTTCATTCTTCAGTGAATCAATTCGCAGCGAATCGTATCCAAGCTCGCCTAAGATAGAAGCTGTCGATTCCCCGAGTGTTTCCACGGGGGATTCCGCTTTCAATCGCTCGCCGTTCAATAGAAATCCATTGGTGACGACATCAATGGTACCTGAGGGGTGATCTTGTTGAATTTTTTGTGTGAACCCACGCATTTGAATTTGCTCAAGTTCAAGGGCTTCGCGGACCGATAAGACAGGACCTGCCGGGATGTTTGCCGCTTGAAACTCCGTCATCCATTCATCGGTCGATCGGCGTGACAGAATCGCTTCTAAATCCGCTTTTAATGCGTGGCGATTGGCTTTTCGATGCTCTCGGGATTGATATCTGATGTCCTCTTTCAATGCAGGTGCGTGAAGCACTGCAACGAGCTGCTCCCACTGACGGTCTTGGTTTGCAGCAATATTGATTAATCCATCTCGTGTTTGAAAGGTTCCGCTTGGAGCAGACGTCATATTCTCGTTGCCGACGCGAGTGGGTTCGACCTGATGCATGAGAAGATTCGAGACCGCCCAGCCCATGGTTGTTAACACACTTTCAAGCATTGACACATCAATGTATTGCGATGTTTTCTGGTGAAGTGCGGCAGAGACGGCAAGTGCTGCTGTTAAACCGCCAACCGTATCAGCAATGGGGTATCCAACTCGGTAAGGCGGTGTGTCGTCTGAACCGGTAATATCCATCACACCACTCATCCCTTGGATGATTTGATCATAGGCTGGATTATCTTTTAATGGCCCCTGTTGACCAAATCCCGAGATCGCACAGTACACAATCGGATCTTTGGTCGCTTTGCAGACCTCAAAGCCAAGACCCAAACGGTCCATGACCCCAGGTCTGAAATTTTCGATCAGAGCATCTGAGGTTTTCACGAGCTCAAGAAAGATCTGCTGTCCTGCTTCGGACTTGAGATTCAAGCTAATCGAGCGTTTTCCGGCGTTTTGCGCCAGAAACGAAATCCCCATGCGTTGTTCATTCCAACTCGGATTGGCTCCGAGCTGACGAGCCAGATCTCCATCAGGTGCTTCAACCTTGATGATCTCCGCACCCAGAAGTCCGAGTTGGTATCCACAAAAAGGTCCAGATAGAACGTTGGTAACGTCTAAAATTCTGAAGCCCTTCAATGGTTGATTATTCACCGGATGGTCGTTTCCTATCTTTCAGGATCGGATAAATCAACAATGCCAGCGCCAGGACAAGAATCGCCAGTGTCATTGGTCGTTCCCACATGAACTCCATGCCGCCTGCTTTACGCATCGCTCGACCGAGATTATCTTCAAGCATACCGCCTAAGATAAACCCAATAATCATCGGTGGGAGGGGGAAACCACCGAATCGTAACACCGTCGCCATACAACCGAGCGCGATCATGATCAAAAGTTCGGTGGCATTATTTTGGCCAATATAGGCGCCAATGAGTGAAAAGAAGATCACAAAGGGAATGAGATAGTGGCGAGGAACGGTTAAGAGTTTCGCGATGTAGGGGATGAGTGGAAGGTTCAAAATCAGAAGAACGAGATTTCCCAAATACATCGAAATGATCACAGCCCAAAATACCTCAGGTTGATCTTCCATCAGTCGCGGCCCAGGCGTGATGCTGAGGGCAACCAATGCTCCAAGAAGAATGGCTGTCGTCCCAGATCCCGGGATTCCCAGCGTTAACATCGGCACAAAAGATCCAGTACAGGCTGCGTTATTGGCGGTTTCTGGTGCGGCAAGCCCTCGAATCGAACCCTGACCAAATTTTTCGCGCTCTCCGCTTGGCGCCAAATTGCGTTCGATGCCGTAGCCTAAGAATGATGCCATTGTGGCTCCGGCGCCTGGCAGAACACCCACAAAAAATCCGAGTAATGATTGTCGACCAATGACTGGAGCGATTTCTCGCGCCTCCTCTTTGGTAATTCTGAGATTCTCGATTTTGTTGTTATTCGCCATGGCCTGGCTGCGCTTTTTATCGAGAATCAAAAATATCGCTTCGGGAAGCGCAAATAGGCCCATGACAAGCGTGACGAAATAAATTCCGCTTTGCAGATCCATAATCCCCATCGTGAACCGTGCCGCATTGTGCAGTGCCGATTCACCCACAGTTGCGAGCATGACGCCAAAAACGGTCATACACATGGCCTTGATGATTTTTCCTTGGCCAGCAAAGGCTGCAATTGCAGTCAGACCTAACACCATGAGCGCGAAATATTCAGCGGACCAGAAGAGTTTCGCAACTGTGGATAACACTGGGGCGAAGATCATCAACAGGATAGCGCCAATGGTTCCGCCTGCGAACGAGCTAATCGCTGCAATCGTGAGTGCTTTGCCGGCTTGGCCTGCCCGGGCCATCGGGTAGCCATCAAATGATGAAGCCACGGTTCCTGCCACACCTGGGGCATTGATTAAAATGGAGGAGGTAGAACCACCAAAGATGGCGCCGTAATACACACCAGATAACAAAATCAGAGCGGATGCTGGGTCGCCCAATTGGATCGCGATCGGGATCATAATGGCGATGATGGACATAGGCCCGAGACCAGGGAGCATCCCAATGAAGGTGCCTAAGAAGCAACCGATAAACACCATCAGAATATTGAATGGACTAATGGCGGCTTGAAGCCCGACGAGTAATCCCTCGATCATGATGAGCCTCCGAAGATAGCCGGCATGGCCACCAAGTAAATTCCAAGGACCTCGTCAACCAAATACCAAATCAATCCACTGGTGATGATGCCGGTTGTGATCGATCTGATGATGTTGGTTTCGCCGAGGACACGAGATGACAAAATGATGAAAAGGGTGGTGGAGACAATGAAGCCAAAGGGTCTTAAAACAATGGCGTAAGCGATGGCGAAGCTGATCAATAACGCCGTTTCTTTCCAGGCAAAGCCGCGCCAACCGTCAACGTCTTTTGACGGATCATCAGAGTTTGGCATTAACAATAGAAGCGAAGAAAAAAGAATGCCCAAAGCGGCTAGGCCGAGAGGCATGGTATTGGGCTTGAAGGGCATCCGCGCCTCAAACGGAAGCAGCGGATGCACCCAAGCGAGATAGCCGTAACCGACCGAGAACGCGAGCAGTGCTAAAGCGATATAACGATCGATCCTGGCCATGGCGTTATAGGAACCCGAGTTCTTTCATCAGGCCACCGATTTCTGCTTCCTGCTTTTCGAGGAATTTCACGAAATCATCACCAGGGTTGTAGATATTCACCCACTTGTTCCGTGCACGAACTTCTTCCCATTCAGGAGTGTTGTACATGTCACCAAGGACTTTGACAAATTTCGCTTTTTGATCAGCAGAAATACCTGGTGCTGCAAAAAACCCACGCCAGTTGACAAACTCAGCATCGTATCCTTCGCTTTTCAATGACGGGATGCCATCAATTGCTTTCGGTGCTGTGGTCACCAGAATACGGACTTCACCTTGTTCAGCGAGACCAACGGCTTCTGATAAACCTGTCGACAGCGCATCAGCTTCTCCAGACAGCAAAGAGGCCATAGCTTCTCCGCCTGCGTCAAACGGGAGATACTTTACTGCTAATGGATCCGCGCCAGCAGATTTCATCGCAAGTGCAGCGACGAGATGATCCATGCCGCCTGCGACAGAACCACCAGCGATGGCG
>QXYM01000089.1 GCA_009886945.1 Litorivicinus sp. | reverse complement strand
TCTTCCATTTCGCCGGTTGACAGGCGATGCCCAGCAACATTGATGACATCATCGGTTCGTCCCATGACGAACACATAACCCTCTTGGTCGATATAGCCCCCGTCGCCAGTCAAATAGTAGCCTGGATACGGGTTCAGATAGCTGTCTTCAAACCGTGAATGATTCCCCCAGACAGTCGGTAAACAACTCGGTGGAAGTGGCCGTTTAATGACTACACTACCCTGCTCGCCTGCCTCCACTGGATTCCCCGAAGGATCCAAAATCTCCACTTTAAAGCCTGGCGCTGGCTTGGTGGCAGAACCCGCTTTTGGTGGGAATGATTCCAATCCGCGCGGATTGCAAGCGATCGCCCAACCGGTTTCTGTCTGCCACCAATGATCAACCACGGGAAGACCAGTTAATTTATCAAGCCAATGGTAAGTCGGAGGATCGAGACGCTCGCCAGCTAAATAGAGCGCCTCGAGTGAGCTCAAATCATGGTTTTTGTAGAGTTCACCATGTGGATCTTCCTTACGAATGGCTCGGAATGCGGTCGGTGCCGAGAATAAAACTTTCACTTGATACTCTTCAACAACCCGCCAAAATGCCCCTGCATCGGGGGTACGTACGGGTTTACCTTCATAAAGAACGGTCGAGCATCCAAACAGTAGAGGCGCATAAACGATATAGGAGTGACCGACGACCCAACCGACATCGCTGGCGGCCCAGAAGACTTCTCCAGGCTTCATGTCATACACCGCTTGCATTGAATAGGTCATCGCAACCGCATGACCGCCATGATCTCGAACCACACCTTTGGGCTTTCCTGTCGTGCCTGACGTGTACAGAATATAGAGAGGATGCGTGGCGCTGACTGGCACACAATCAATCGGCTGGGCGTTGGCCATCAGATCAGACCAAATGACGTCCCGTCCCTCGACTGGTTCAAACTGAGCCTGTGGTCGCTCCAAAACCACCACTGACACCGGTTTTTTATCCGACATCTCGATTGCTTCGTTCACAATCGGCATGTACTCGATCACTTTACTGACTTCGATTCCGCATGTGGCTGTCACAATCACTTTTGGAGCGGCGTCCGAGAGACGAACGGCAAGCTCATTGGCCGCGAAACCACCAAAAACGACCGAATGGATCGCGCCAATTCGTGCACAAGCAAACATCGCAATCAATGCTTCAGGAACCATGGGCATGTAAATGACGACTCGATCACCGGTGGTCACACCCAAAGCTGCCAACCCGCCCGCAAATCGAGACACCTCATCTTGCAACTGCGCATAAGTGATCGCTTGCTTGGTGTCTGTCACAGGCGAGTCATAGTAAATTGCCACCTGATCACCTCGACCTGCTTGTACATGCCGATCAATCGCGTTGTGACAAGTATTGAGCGTTCCATCAGGATACCAGCGCTCAATTCCATTCATATCTTCGGCAAGAGCAACCTGTGGCCTTTGCACCCATTCGATCAGGTTCGCTTTATCTAGCCAAAACCCATGCGGATCCTCAATGGATTGATCGTATTCACTCTGATAGCTCATGTGCGGTCCTTAACTTGGCATTAATGTCTTCACGAGTGAAATGTGAACCAAAACTTCCCCAATGTCTTTACGACGTTTCGGTGGTAATACTTCCGATTCGCTGTGGACTAAATCCCAATGCCGTCCATTGTTTGATCAATGTCGACGCTTGTGTCGGACACACGGCGACCATTAATGGCCCACAGGTTTGTGGATCAAAAACAACCGGACTAGGGGCTCTGTCACCGAATCTGCCTGCATAGATTTGATTTTCGTGGTGGGCTGATGAGCGAATCCCACGGGCCAAAGCAATCGATACCCCTTCGAACATGGGTATGCTGTCGGCCCAGCACAGATCACATCCACTCCCATCCAGCATTTCTTTCAGATGCCCGGCAAGACCAAAGCCTGTCACATCCGTCATTGCATGAACACCTAACGCGGATGCTGCCTGGCTTGCCGCAAACAGCGATTCCAAAGCCTGTGGAAGCCATCGATCAATCGCGTGACCGACTGGTTCGCCAGCTGCCTCGGCGGCAAACAAGACCCCCGAACCAATTGGCCCCGTCAACCAGACTTCATCACCAGGACGCGCACCTTGCTTGGGAATCAACCGCTCGGCTTCGCCTTCGATTGAGATCGCAACCACAGGTTGCTCGAGTGCCAGGCTATGCCCTCCTGACAGCGAGACCTCATAACGCTTTGCGGCATCTTTGACGCCATTGAAGCATTGCGCGAATTCATCGGCTTGTAACTGTTCGCTGTTGGCGCGTTGAACCCCGATGAGTGATAAACATTGCGTGGGACGCGCGCCCATCGCCCAAATATCACTCATCGCATGGCGAACACTTAAAACACCCATGACATAGGGATCGTCAACCAAGTAAGTGAGCGCATCAATCGACCGAACACGCATCCGGTCCGTCAGATCTTCGATCGCAGCATCCTCAAAGGCTCCAGGAAACACTGCTTGTAGTGTTTGGCCAGAGAGCTTTGCAGCGCAACCTTCGCAACGCATGCCATCCCCGGATCGCATCGATCGTCCTTGAAATCTCTGCATAAATTGCCGATCAATCCGATCTTTCAAGCGCAATAAGTATGGAGACTCAAGGGCAAAACGGCCTTTCGCGGCGATCGCACTACCATTACCCAGATTCAACAAGGTCAGCCAACGCTGTTGTGGCTTAAAACGATGAGGCATTGTGCCCTGCAGTCGTTTCCAGATCGCATCAGCCAAGTATTGACCGGCCCGCACAGCCATCACACCCGAACGTCCTCTCGGTGAGGCCAGTGAGACGATATCTCCGGCTGCAAATAGCGATGACTGATTCTGAACTTGAAGAAAATCGTTCACTGCAAGAAATCCTTGCTCGGTAGGAAGTGCTGAGTCAAGAATCCAGTCTGGTGGGTGCACAGGTGTCGCAGCACAGATGACATCGGCTGCGACCGAACGCCCATCACTGAGCACAACCGAATCCTCTGTCGCCTCAACCACCGCCTGTGACTCGATGCATGTAATGCCTCGATCGACCAACACTCGCCTGATCGCTTTCGCTGCAGCCGACAGTGCGGCGTCAGCCTCAAAAGGACGCTTTGAGATCAAAGTGACGCAAGCGGCGCTTCCAAAGCGAGTTCGGAAGGCAAAAGCCAACTCAATCCCAGCAGCTCCACCACCCACAATAACCATTG
>QXYM01000088.1 GCA_009886945.1 Litorivicinus sp. | reverse complement strand
CAATCCAATGATTAAGACCACAACCCTCCTGCGATACCCAATAGTATCCATCGCTTCCGACCAACAAGCGCCATGATCTCTGATCACTCACGTCGTTTGCTGCTGATTCTCCCTGCCTTTCTTGTGATCTCCGGGAGCTCGATTGTTCCACTTCTCGCGATTATCAACTATTCGGTTCAGGACGTTTTCTATGGCAACAGCTTTTTTTGGGTGGGGACCAAATGGTTTGAGGAAGTGCTCGGATCCCAAGATTTTTACGCAAGCCTGTTTCGCAGCCTACTGTTTTCGTTGATTGTTCTCATCATTGAACTGCCATTAGGTTTGTTGATCGCACTTTGCCTGCCCAGAAGGGGGCCGCGAGTCACCCTCTACCTGACTCTGATGTCGATACCCCTGATGATCCCCTGGGTGGTTGTTGGGCTTTCTTGGGCCATGTTCATCCATCCTCAGTGGGGCTCTTTAGGGGCTCTCCTTTCCCTTGTCGACCTGCAAATCAACACGAACGACCTAATCACAGCTTGGTCATTGATCGTCATTGTAGACATCTGGCACTGGACGTCCTTGGTCGTCTTACTCGCTTACTCGGGATTAGTGGCTATCCCAACGGAATATTACCAAGCCGCCACCATTGATGGCGCCAATCGATGGAGTGTTTTTCGGCACATCGAATTACCGAAACTTCGCCACGTGCTACTGATCGCACTCCTTCTCCGATTCATCGATAGTTTCATGATCTATGTAGAACCACTGATTCTGACTCGAGGGGGCCCCGGAGTCTCTACCGTTTTCCTATCGCATGATTTGATGCGAACAGCGGTCCAACAGTTTGATCTCGGTCGATCAGCTGCAATCTCGCTGATTTATTTTACGATCATGTTAGTCATCACCTGGATGTTGTTTCGATACATGCGGGCAACGCGAATCCGAGCAGGCACGTCATGACCAAAGCGACGGTCAAAACATATCTTCCAATCCTCTACCTCATATTTCTCATGCTGCCCATCTACTCGATTGTCATGACAAGCTTCAAAACAGAGTTTGAGATCAAGCATGAAATCACACCATTCCCAATTCTCGGCACTCTCAGTCATTACGAGGCGATTTTTTCAGACTCGCAAGCATACGGGGCTTTGATCAACACAATCATTTATGTGGTTTTAAACAATCTATTCACCTTGCTCGTCGCAGTCCCGGCTGCCTATGCCTTTTCGCGGTATCGCTTTATCGGCGATCACTATTTTTTCTTCTGGTTTTTGGTCAGCCGAATGACACCGCCCGCGGCTGTTGCTATTCCATTGGTGCAGTTCTATTCAAGCTTAGGGCTCGCAGACACGCATCTTGCTGTCGCCTTTGCGCATTGTATGTTTACTGTTCCGATTGCCGTCTGGATTCTTGAAGGGTTTATCAGTTCGATCCCTCCAGAAGTTGATGAGACGGCGCGAGTCGATGGGTACTCATCCTTCGGTTTCTTCAGGCGAATCTTACTCCCAATGATTGCTCCGGGTATCGGTGTAACAGCATTTTTTTGCTTCATCTTTTCATGGGTCGAGATCTTGCTCGCGAACTGGATTACCACGATCAACGCTGTCCCGTTCGGCTCGATCATTCTCAGGGCTGGGACCTCACTTGGACTCAATTCATTAGGCTGGGTAAGTGCCACAGCCGTGCTATCAATTATCCCGGGATTACTGTTGGTTTACTTTGTCAGAAATCATTTAGCAAAAGGATTTTCGATGGGACAAGCCAAATGATGCCCCATTCCACAGATCGCTTCAGGTTTATCGATGTGTCAAGAATCCTCGGGATAGCACTGATGTATTACGGACACACCATTGAAAGTCTGATGAAGACGGGCAACGAAACAGCTGCCATGCACTATAAGTTCATTTACTCATTTCATATGCCGCTTTTTTTCATCTTGTCTGGCTATCTGGCATCGACTGCACTGGATTCGAAAGGCTGGTCGTTGTTTTTACGCAAACAGGCTTTGTCTCGACTGCTGCCTTATGCTCTGTTCACTGGACTTTTGCTATTACCGACACTGATATTTCCAAGCCAATCTGTCGGACTCGATCTGACAACAGTGGATGGCTATACCAAAGGATTGCTCGCCACATTCGTCGGTGGATTTCCGATGTTTAATATCCCAACGTGGTTTCTCATTTGTATTTTCGTCGTTGAACTCTTGCATTATGGCTGCAGGCGGTTTCTGCTCACCCGAATATCAACGGTGAGCTTATGTCTTTCCATCTATGTCGTTGGTTCCGTTTCGGCTTGGTATGCGACTTGGTTGAACCCGCTCAATATGCTGGGACCAAACGGGCTGATCCTACCCTATTTCATGCTGCTTGAGGCTCTGACGGGTTATGCCTTTTATTTGTTTGGACTCATCCTCAAGGATCTTGGTTTTTTCAGGCATTTCGAAACAACGGTTCGACAATTCGGTCTGATGTTTGTCTGTCTCTTCTTGGTTGTTTATCTCTACGATTTGAACCAAGGGATGTTTACACTTCCCACCTATGACGCGGTGGTCATGGCTGGATCATCACACGGCAATCCAATTTTATTTCCAATCACAGCCATTCTCGGAAGTATCGCTGTGATGATCGCGGGACGATTACTTAGCGGTTCTCAAGTCCTGCAGTTTTTGGGCGCAAATACGCTCGTCATCTTCGCGCTCAACGGAGCTTTTTACCATTTTACCAATGACCCATTGGCACGATGGATTCATCCATATTTAGCAGCAGATGGAATCCTCGTCTTCGTCTATGGTGTTCTTGTCTCAGGCCTCAGTCTCGGGCTGACCATCCCAGTGTTCATCGTTTGTAATCGATGGATTCCACAACTGATCGGAAGACCTGGGACAGAAGGACCGATTCTTCCCCGACTCGTGGACAAAGCACCATGAGATGGAGACTTCTCATGGTTGGCATTGCTGTCATCGGCGTCGGTGGTTTGATTCACTACAACCTCAATACCTATCGGAACCAAGACGAACCCCGAATCTATACCCTTATGCCAACCAAAGAGTTGGTTTTAACCATTGAAGGTAACCCTGAATACACCTTCGACACCGCTCTGCTGACGTTTCACAGCGTTGGTCGATTACTGAAGCTCTCTCCGTCCTATTTCAGTGGACGCTATGATGACTGGGAATCGCGTTCTGATCGGTCAGATCAATCGACAACTGTCGATTACGTCCGCCCCGTCCCTGAAACACTCTCCTCACTTGGAACGATTCGAGATACTGACACCGTCACGTTAAGGCTTCAGCGTCGCGATAAAACGCGCATCGCTGAACTCCGGCATCAAGGACCCTACGCATCGATTCCGGAGTCGATTCTGCGACTGAAGCAATTCATTGCAAGTCGCGATCATGACATTCACGGGTTTTATGAAGAGGTCTATCTAATATTCGAGGCCATGGAACAAGATCCGTTAAAATTTGAGACTTTGCTTCGATTCGAGGTTCGCCCCACCTCAAAGATTGCTGGAGAGTAACGCCCGAATTCATGACTGGCGAGGTTCGCTGTGTGTCTCCTTGGGCGATTTCTTCGAACCCTATCTGGTCACTTGAAGAGTCCGCCGAGAAACTCAGGGCTTATCCCAAGGACTCGAGTTCCTTACGCTTGCTCTCGGCCTGTTCAGTCAACTCTGAGTATTTACGGATATCACCGCTACGTTGAGCCTGCATGGCTTGTTCCAGCAGTGCTTTGTATTGCTGGTCCAACTTCTTTTTTGGA
>QXYM01000087.1 GCA_009886945.1 Litorivicinus sp. | reverse complement strand
TCATTGGAATCATGGTCTGTTGAATCTGACGGCAAGCTACCGCCTGTCGCTGAGCAGAGAATGAATTGCAGAGAGCCATCCTGAGCCACAGATGGCATATAGCCATTTGGGATCAATAGCCCAGCGACAAAGAAGCCCAACCAGACGGCGAGAACATAGGGTCTCCCCTCGCTAGGTAAATGTGAACTGCTGTGATTGATGCTGTGTGTCATGGAGTCAGTTCTCGCGACGGATCATGCGATCGCGCGCTCATTGTTCTGACGGACGGTAGGCTGCGTTCTCTAGCCAGCCCAAGAAACCGCTCTGCATCACAACCACGTTATCGAAACCGGCAACACGAAGTGCGAAGGCGGCTTGCGCGGATAGGGAACCGGTATTACAGAAGATGATCACTTTCCGATCGGTTGGGATTTCGTCTATGCGCTCGATGACCTGGCGCCACTCGATATGGATGGCTCCCGGGATTGTTTGCTTGTCGAATTGTTTGCTGTCACGGGTATCAATCCAAGTGACCGCTTCGAAGACGGATTGATCAATTTGTTGGGGAAGGATGATGCCAGATTCGTATTCCTGGAACATGAGGTATTCGCCCATCGCTTCGATGACAGCTTCATTGGCCTTGGCTGACGTTGACGACAAGAGTCCGAGTGAGATCACGAAGGAAAGAATCAATTTCATGCGTCAGTTCCTGAGGTTGAAGGGTGAAGTTCAGATGGTTGTCGTTGTTTGACGAAGAATAAAGCGCTGAGGCAAATCAGTCCAACCGGGAATGCAATCCAGTTCATGAATTCCCATCCTATCAACTCATAGGCGACGCCTGAACTCAAACTGCCAAGGGCCACAGATCCGAAAAGGATGGAGTCATTCAAACCTTGGGCGGTATGTTTTTCATGAGCTCTGTATGTTTCTGTGAGCAAGGCGGTGGATCCGATGAAACCAAAATTCCAACCGAGTCCCAATAAAATGAGGGAGAGGTAGAAATGCTCGAGCGTTATCCCGGCAAGCGCCACTGCTGAGCACAGCATCAACATCATTAAGCCGGCGGCGATGATCTTGCGCTGACCAAATCGGCTGATGAGTTTACCCGTGAATAGACTTGGGACGAACATCGCCAAGACATGCCATTGGATACCCAATGCAGCCTCAGACACATCAAAGCCACATCCAACCATGGCCAGTGGGGCTGCTGTCATGACAAAGGCCATCAGAGCGTAACTACTGGTTCCGCATAAGACGGCCGTGATAAAGGTCGGGTCTTTGATGAAATCTTGTTTGGTTCGTCCATCAGACCGTTGGATGTTCTGTTTTTCCGGAATCTGGTGTGGCAGCAAGGTCATCACAAAGAGTCCAATGAGAAAAAGACCTGCGCCACTTAAGAATGCACCAGCAAAGGGTGTGGGGTAGAGGAGATCTTTGTTGTGCATGACGATTTGTGGGCCGATGACGGCAGCTGCGATTCCACCAATTAACACCCGCGAGATCGCTTGTGACTTTAACGGGGCGTCCACATAATCTGAGGCTGCGAATCGATATTGCTGGACGAAACTATTGGCGCCTCCGGCGAGCAGAAGGCCGATACATAACCCGATAAAGCTGTGCTCGAGAATGGCGACACCTGCCAGAATGATCCCGGCAAATCCAAGAAGAGAACCAGCCATGAATCCGCGTTGACGGCCGATGCGATACATGAAGAGCGATGCAGGGCCAGCCATCAGAGCGACGCCGACATTGAAACCACTGACAGGCAGAGTCGCGAGAGATTTGTCATCGGCTAATAAATAGGCCCCAGCCAATCCGCCGAGTGAGATCACGATGGGAGCCACTGATGCATTGATGGCACTCAAAAGTCCGTAGAGATTGGCAATCGCTAAGGTGTTGGTTGGAAATTTCATGGATCGGTGAAATGGCTCAGTTTTGCTGTTGGAATGCTTGAAGTGCAGTAGGATAAACCCCAACGTCTCCGAATCATAACAATGAGTGCCCCATGCCAACTTTAGATGACATCAGTTCATACCGGATTCAGCCAAACCCGAGCGACCCTCGTTTATCCCGAGTGATCACAGGCGTTGACCAGCATGGTCAACCGACGAAGACATCAGTGATTGAAGAACGACCCCTAACGATCTACCTCAATGCTCAGGAAATTGTGACGGCCATGACGATTGGTGACTATCCAGAGTATTTGGCAGTGGGGTTTTTAAAAAATCAGGGAATGCTGAAACCGGACGATGTCATTGAAATGGTTGAATACGACGAGGAGCTTGATGTGGTTGTGGTTCGCACTGAGCGCGAATCGAACTATGAAGAGAAACTCAGCAAGAAAACCAGAACGTCAGGTTGCGCGGTTGGGACCGTCTTTGGCGATATGATGGAAGGAGTTGATCAAGTCTCCCTGGCTGCCACACCGGTCCACACTTCTTGGATCTATCGACTATCACATTTGATCAATCGTACGCCGAGTTTGTATCTCGAAACGGGAGCGATCCACGGCACGGTCTTGTGTGAAAAGGATCAACCGTTGATCTATATGGAAGATGTTGGTCGGCACAATGCGGTTGATAAAATCTCGGGTTGGATGCATCTGGAGCAAGTGACACCTGATCACAAAATCATGTACACCACTGGACGCTTGACGTCGGAGATGGTGATTAAAACGGCACTCATGGGAATCCCTGTGCTTGTCAGTCGGTCCGGTTTCACTGCTTGGGGTGTCGATATCGCAAAGCAGATCGGGTTGACGCTGATTGGTCGCATGCGAGGTCGTAAATTTGTCTGTTTAAGTGGCGAAGACCGCTTGGTGTTTGATACAGATCCTGACTCGGTCCCTGAAGAGGATAAGAAACACCGGCGAAAGAGTGCTTCTGATGAATGAGCGGATTCTGGGTGTGGTTCTCGCCGGTGGACTTGCCACCCGCATGGGTGGCGCCGACAAGGGATTGTTACCACTTGGCCAGCGGGCGATCTTAGACGAGGTCCTCGGCCGTCTTGAACCTCAGGTGGATGCCATGGTGATCAATGCTAATGGAGATCCTGATCGCTTTCGTCGTTTTGACCTACCTTGTATTCAAGATTCAATGGAAGGTTATCTCGGGCCACTTGCAGGCGTTTTGGCAGCCTTGGAGTATGCAGGTGAGCACGATTACGATTGGGTTGCTTCTGTGGCTGCAGATACCCCATTTTTCCCTCAGAATTTTGTCGATCAGGCGCGATTGAAGGCGACATCGAAACAAGCGCCTGTCGTCCTGGCTTCAAGCTTTGATCACGACAAATCGAAATGGATGCGCCATCCCACCTTCGGACTTTGGCATCCCTCGCTGATTGACGATCTGCGACAAG
>QXYM01000086.1 GCA_009886945.1 Litorivicinus sp. | reverse complement strand
CCACTCGCGCTTTAACCATCACCACTGATTTTGCACCTTTAGCCAGCGGCATCGGAGCCTTTGTCTTGATTCCTGCTTTTATCATGCTGGCTATTTGGCATTCAGCGCTCGGGTATCGCTATGAAACTTGGAGACGCATCCATGCGCTTGGTGGATGTTTATTCGTCCTTCTCCTGTTGCATCACACGATCACAGCCGGCCGGTATGGCTCGCAGACCACTCTTTCAATCCTATGGATTGGCGGCTCGGTACTAGCGATCCTGTCTGTCTTTGATAGCCACGTCATTCGAAACATCTTCAAAGCACGGAAGCCTTGGTCGGTGACCTCCATCCACCGGGTGGCGCCCAAGCAATGGTTGATTGGTGTGTCACCAAAAGATGGCAAGCCGCTTGCCTATCAAGCTGGACAGTTTGCGTGGCTCACCATCGGCCAAAGCGCCTATTCGATGCATGAACATCCGTTCTCCATCAGTTCAGCGCCTTCAAGCGGTCATGATCTCAGCTTCTTAATCAAAGAGTTGGGTGACTTCACCAGCACCATGGATCAAATCACTCTCGGAACCAAAGCCTATGTCAACGGACCCTATGGACATCTGACTGTCGGTGGGCGGACTGAACCAGGAGTCGTCATGATCGCAGGCGGCGTCGGAATTGCGCCCATGCTCGGCATCATTCGAGAACTGAAACTCACCCACGACCCGAGGCACATCCTTTTGATCTATGGGAATCGCCGAGGCAATCAGATTGTGAATAAAGATGAGCTCGATGCCATTGACCCGATTTACGTGGTGTCTGAGCCTGATGAGCATTGGCGTGGACAGTCTGGAGTGATCGATACTCAATTACTCGACAACTCACTCTTGCCTAAGCAGTTGAAGAGTTGGCTGTTTGTTCTCTGTGGACCGCCATTGATGCTCGAGACTGTCGAAAGCTATCTGAAGACACAGCAAGTACCCAAGTCCCGAATATTATCCGAGCGATTCAACTTCGGTTGAGCACTTGGTTGATCCAAGATATGCGACACTAGGATGATCGAATACTGTCAGTGAGACCCTGTCCGATGCATCGCTCAGAATTTTTTGAACTCCTCTGGAAACAATACACCAAGGTCACACCACAAGCGCAGAAGATTCAATCGCTGTTGCAGACACGTGGAGACATCGTCAGGAACGATCATGTCGCATTTCGGACGTTCAATATCGACGGTTACGATTTGCAGGCGATCACTCCACTGTTCGAAAGCCTCGGTTATCAGGTATTTGATTCGTATCAGTTCCCTGACAAGTATTTGCGCGCACTCGCTTTTGTCGTTCCTGATGATCCAACGGCACCGAAAGTGTTTTTCAGCGAGCTACTTTGCGAAGCATTTGATGCAGAGATTCAGTCAATCATTCAGGACTTAACCTCACCACTTGACGATTCATTATCGTTACACGATCTGTTGGGCTCCTACCCCTTCAAGACACCAACACTGCAACAGTATTCAATGCTCGCAGACGCAAGCGAGTATGCGGGTTGGCTCAGCACCATGGGATATCAAGCCAATCACTTCACCGTCAATATCAATGCGCTGACCACGCTCCATTCCATCGATGATGTTATCCATCTTTTGGAGGATCACCATTATCCATTGAATGCGGTTGGTGGAATCAAAAAAGGCTTGCCTGAGGATTTGCTGGTGCAAGCATCAACGCTCGCTGACTCTGTCGGCTTTACATTCGCCGATGGCCAGCAGCAAGCAGTCCCTAGTTGTTTTTATGAGTTTGCACACCGATTCGCTGATCGATCAGGCGAGCTCTTTCAGGGGTTTGTTCCAACGAATGCCAACGCGATTTTTGAAAGCACTGATCGCCGGTAAATGAGGCTCTGAAAAAAGCTCCGCTCGCGCTTGGTTTTGAGTGAGACAACCCAAAGTTAAACAGATCAGAGAGGAGATCGAAATGAAACGAGTCATCACCCTATGCATTCTGAGTTGTCTAGCCGGTGTCACACAGGCCCATGAGGGTGCTGAAGGTGTGATTAAAGAACGCATGGATCGCTTCAAAGAGAATAAAGAGTCCATGAAAGCCATCAAAGCAAATCTCGGCGGTGATACATCGATCATTGCCAAAGAAGCGTTAGCAATAAAGGCTTGGGCGACTCAAATGACCGATTTTTTCCCGGAAGGTTCAACGCAATCCCCATCAGAAGCACTCCCTGCAATCTGGGAAAATTTTGAGGACTTCAAAGCGCGCGCTACTGCTAATGCCAAGGCTGCTGGTGATTTAGCCGACCTCGCCCGCTCTGGAGCCGACACAAGCGCTCTGACAAATGGATTGAAAGCGCTCGGAAAAACCTGCAAGGACTGCCATAACGATTACAAGGAGTAATCGGGCATGATCACTCGTCGCACGTTCTTAAAAGCTTGTGCCACCGCACCCTTGGTTGCAGTGCTTCCATCGGTAGCCACAGCCGCCGCTGTGACGCCATTTCCGCTCACGGCATCGAAAACCAAGAAACGCTTGGTTCCCGGTGATGGGTATCAGGATGCCTCCGTTTGGGCCTTTAATCGCTCAGTTCCAGGGCCTGAACTCCGGTTCAAGAAAGGAGAGACCTTATCGGTTGATTTTTTCAATCAGCTTGACGAAGGGTCATCCGTTCACTGGCATGGAATTCGGAATATCAATGCCATGGACGGTGTTGCCGGTCTGACACAACCTGAAGTGATGACTGATGGGCAGTTTCGGTATGAGTTTCCTTTGAAGGACTCAGGAACATACTGGTATCACAGCCATGCCAAAACCTGGTCTCAAGTCGCACGCGGTCTTTATGGGCCTCTCATTGTGGAAGACGAGTCTGACCCGGCAGTGGATCAAGATATCGTGCTGATGATTGATGACTGGCTACTGTCTGATGATGGCACCATTGATGAGGCATCCTTCGGCTCTCTGCATGATTGGTCTCATGGGGGACGTTTGGGTAATTGGTTGACCGTCAATGGGCAATCCCACCCGACCATCGATGTTCCGAAAAATGCGCGGATTCGATTACGACTCATTAATGCAGCCAATGCGCGGATTTTTGGTCTGAATATTCCAGCCAGCGCCTTTTTAATTGCCGAGGATGGCTACCCGACTCCCGTCCAACCCATGCAGGATGTGGTTTTAGGACCCGCCCAACGGGCTGACTTCATTGTTGATTTAGGTGACACCAACCTCACCATCAACGAAACCCTCAACGGCGGTCCCTACCCTGCTGTGACCCTGAATGTGATTGAGACCAATCAATCACTGGTCACTAAAGAGATTCTCAAGCAACCCACATTAGAATCACCGCCAACGTCCATTGATGTTGCGATTCCACTCCATATGCAAGGTGGAGCAATGGGCAACTTACGAGAGGCCACCTTCGGCGGCCAACTACGACCGATTCGTGAGCTTGCTCAGACCTACGGCAAAGCGTGGGCTTTTAATGGAAAAATTGGAGAACACCACGACCACTTGGCCAAGATCAACATCGGCCAGACGGTCAGCATCGAAGTCTGGAACGACACTCGATGGAATCACGCCATGCACCTTCATGGGCACCATTTCTGGATTCAGACCGAGGATGGCGAATTTCTTGATGGAAAGCGTGATACCTACCTGTTCCAACGTGGTGAAAAAGCAAATCTGGTCTTTATCGCTGACAACCCAGGGCTTTGGTTATTCCACTGTCATATGCTTGAACATCATGCGGCAGGAATGGCCGGAGTGATCGAGATCTCATAAAAAAAGCCACCCAAGGGTGGCTTTTTCGCACCTACTGCCAATCAGAGGACTGCTTTGTCGTCCACCTCAGGTAGAACCGCATTCAAAATGATACTGATGAAGGCAACAGGTAACAGTCCTGAACTCAGCAAGACCTTCAATGTTGACGGCAGATGCTGAAGGGCTTCAGGAACCGCCTGCAGGCCCAAACCAACCGACAGAGCGACAGCCAAGATCACCATATTTCGGCGAGTCCAAACCACATCTGAGAGCATGTTGATACCGGCTGCAACAACCATACCGAACATCACCACAACGCCTCCGCCAAGGACGGCAATCGGCATGGATGAAATCAATGCCCCAATTTTCGGAACCAAGCCACAAATGATGAGAAACACAGCGCCCAACGTCACCACAACTCGACTCATCACTCCAGTGAGGGCAATCAAGCCGACGTTCTGACTAAATGAAGTGTTGGGAAGTGCGCCAAAAAACCCAGCCAACGCCGTTCCAAGACCATCGGCAAACGTGCCTCCTGAGAGCTCTTTATCAGTAGCTTCTCGACCAGCACCACCCTTGGTCACTCCAGAGATATCACCCACGGTTTCAATCGCACTGACAATACTGATCAACATGATGCCGATGATCGCTGCCGCGTTGAATTCGATCCCGAAGTTCAATGGATTCGGAAGCGCAAACCAAGAGGCCTTGGCGATATTCCCAAAATTCACCATACCCATCGGAATTGCCACCAAATATCCAGCGATCAAGCCCAATAGAATTGCTGCTGTGGACAGCATCCCACGAGCGAAAAATTTCAGCCCCAAGGACACCACACTCACAACCCAC
>QXYM01000085.1:3103-23147 GCA_009886945.1 Litorivicinus sp. | reverse complement strand
TGGTCCTCAAAGTATTGTCCACATGTCCGGTATGGACTAAGAGAAGATGGTGGCTATGGCGGGACTTGAACCTGCGACCCCAGCATTATGAGTGCTGTGCTCTAACCAGCTGAGCTACATAGCCATTCAGAAGAGGCGCGAAAGATACTGAAGTTTCTCACCTCTGTCAAAGTTTAGACGTTGAAACGGAAATGAATAACGTCACCATCTTTGACAACGTAGTCTTTCCCTTCGAGTCGCCATTTACCTGCATCTTTAGCCGCTTGCTCGCCGCCTAAAGTCACAAAATCATCGAATGCGATCACTTCTGCTCGAATGAAGCCTTTTTCGAAATCCGTGTGGATTTTTCCGGCGGATTGAGGGGCGGTGGCGCCAACCGGGATGGTCCATGCGCGAACTTCTTTCACACCCGCTGTGAAATACGTTTGCAGACCTAATAGCGCATAACCCGCACGAATCACTCGATCAAGACCTGCTTCAGCAAGCCCTAGCTCTTCAAGAAATTCGGCTTTCTCGTCGTCTTCGAGTTCAGCGATTTCTGATTCGATCTTATTGCAGATCGGAACAACCTCAGCGTTTTCAGCGGCTGCAATTGCTCGAACCGTTTCCAGCCATGGATTATTTTCAAAGCCATCTTCCGCCACGTTTGCAATATACAACGTCGGCTTAATAGTCAGCAGGTGGAGCGTTGCGACGACATCCATCTCATCATCGGAGAGATCGGCCGATCGGACAGGCCTGCCTTCATTTAAGTGAGGTAAGATCTTTTCGCAGACCGTCATCAAGGCCTTGGCATCCTTGTCGCCACCTTTGGCTTGCTTTTGAGCCTTGTGCATCTGTTTCTCAACGGTTTCAAGATCAGCCAAGGCAAGTTCTGTATTGATGACTTCAATATCTGATGCTGGATCGACTTTTCCGGCCACATGCACAATATTCTCATCGTCGAAGCAACGAACCACATGAGCGATCGCGTCAGTCTCCCGGATATTGGCCAAAAACTGATTCCCAAGTCCTTCCCCCTTAGAGGCTCCCGCCACAAGACCGGCGATGTCGACAAATTCCATCGTCGTCGGTACGACACGCTCTGGTTTGACGATTGCTGCGAGTTGGTCTTGTCGTGGATCTGGGATTGGAACAACGCCTGCATTGGGTTCAATCGTGCAGAAAGGGAAGTTCTGCGCTTCGATACCGGCTTTCGTTAATGCATTAAAAAGTGTGGATTTACCAACGTTGGGTAATCCAACAATGCCGCATTTAAAACCCATGCTGTCTCCTTTAGCGCTGATGCAAGGCGTTCATGGCTTGATCCCAAGTGCCTTGAACGATGTCGTGAATAAAACTGAGGGTGTGATCCATCGCCTCATCAATCTGTCCGCGCTGTTCCGCGGTCGCTTTTCCTAAGACATATCCGTGAACTTTGGATTTATGCCCCGGGTGACCAATGCCGACCCGAATTCTCGCATAGTCCGGGCCAAACACACGATGGAGGTCACGCAAGCCGTTATGGCCTCCGTGACCACCGCCTTGTTTGAGACGAATCTGCCCGGGTTCAATATCAAGCTCATCGTGAATCACGAGGATTTCAGCCGGTTCGATTTTGTAAAATTGGGCAACTGCCAGTGCGCTCTGTCCAGAGCGATTCATGAAAGTCATTGGTTTGAGCAAATGAATCGCATGGGCGCCCACAAACCCCTTGCCAGCGAGGCCGAAAAATTTAGCGTTAGCCATCAAAGAGGTCGAGGTTTGCTTTGCGAGGGCGTCTAACAGCCAAAACCCGGCATTATGCCGGGTTTCTGCGTATTCAGGACCCGGATTCCCGAGTCCTATGATGAGCTTGTAGGTGCTCACTCGCCGCCTTCAGACTCACCTTCTGCTGCACCAGCAGCTGATTCTGAATCGGCTGATGCGCCCTTCGCTTTGTGAATGCTCACAACTGGAAGGTCTGAATCATGGGCCAAAGCAATAAAGGTCACGCCTTTTGGTGCTTTGATGTCTGACAAGTGAATCACCTGATCCAGTTCCATGTCAGCCAAATCGACTTCAATGAATTCTGGCAAATCTTTTGGCGAGCACGAGACTTCGATTTCCACCGCATCGTGGTGAATGACACCACCTTGCAACTTCACACCCTTACAGGTTGTTTCGTTCAAGAAATGCACAGGAACGTGAACTTTAAGGACAGTGTTCGCAGATGCTCGCTGGAAGTCAGCATGCAAAACCACAGGCTTTGCTGGATGACGTTGAAGCGCTTTTAAGATCACGGGCTCATCTTTTCCATCGATCTCAAGAGTGATGATCGATGAGTAGAAAGCCTCTTCTTCAAGAGCACGCTTCAGATCTTTATGAGCCAATTGAATCGACTTGGGCGCGTTCTTTCCACCGTACACGATGGCTGGAACAAGACCTTCTAGTCGACGCAGGCGGCGGCTCGAACCTTTCCCTGCTTCTTCGCGCGACTGCGCGGACAAGCGATAATCAGACATTTCATTCTCCTTCAATGTCTCCGTTTTACTTCGACCAGTAAAACGTTCTTCAATCCTCAGTTAGCGAAACATCGCGCTGATGGATTCCTCATTACTGACGCGGCGTACAGCCTCGCCCAGTAGTTCTGCAATGGTGATCACGCGGACACGGCCGGTGTCCATGATCGCAGCGGGGACGGGGATACTATCAGTAACCACTAATTCGTCAAGCGCGCTGTCTTTCAAATTTTCAAGCGCACGACCGGACAAGACCGGGTGCGTACAATAGGCGACAACTTCTTTAGCACCTTCTTCTTTCAGTGCTTTGGCTGCATTACACAGCGTGCCTGCCGTGTCGACGATGTCATCAACGATCAAACAGGTGCGGCCGCTGACTTCACCGATAATGTTCATGACCTCGGCCTGGTTGGCGGCTGGGCGACGCTTATCAATAATTGCGAGATCGCTGTCTAACTGTTTAGCCATCGCGCGAGCGCGAACCACGCCGCCAATATCAGGGGAGACGACTACCGCATCTTTGGGCTGTTTGCGTTGGATATCGTCGAGCATCACAGGAGTAGCATAAATGTTATCAACGGCGACATCGAAGAACCCTTGGATCTGGTCGGCATGCAGATCAACGGTTAACACTCGGTCGATTCCAACCCCGACCATGATGTCAGCCACCACCTTCGCCGTGATCGGAACACGAGCGGAGCGTGGACGTCGATCTTGGCGGGCATAGCCGAAGTAGGGGACGACTGCTGTGATTCGTGATGCGGATGCGCGACGCAGTGCATCACACAACACCACCAATTCCATTAAATTGTCATTGGTTGGCGCACAGGTTGATTGCAAGACAAAGACATCTTGCCCGCGCACATTTTCGACGATTTCGACAGCGATTTCACCATCAGAAAAACGACCAACACTGGCATTACCCAGCGGAACGGCGAGGTAATCAGATACTTTTTTGGATAACTCTGGTGTGGCGTTACCGGAGAACAACATCAGTTGGGCCACGGGTGACTCCTTGAGCGTCGAGCGGTTTGAAAATGGCTGGGGTGGTAGGATTCGAACCTACGAATGGCGGGATCAAAACCCGCTGCCTTAACCACTTGGCCACACCCCAGTTACGCGTTTGCGCCGCAAGTATACAACATTGATCGATGACTCAGGAGACCAACTTGAACCGTTGCAGCATCACCAATGATGGCTTCGGCCGAGTCGGCGTTGACCGGATCGACGACAAACACGCATCCGCCTGTTCCCGTGAGTCTCGGCTCCCCGAACACTTGCAATTGATCCATCAGACGGTCAATGGCCGGATGGATGTCTCGAACAAGTGATTCGCAATCGTTGTGTGTTGTATCCAACTGCGAGGCGCGGATTCTGCAAGAGGGGGTATCTCTTGTCAACTTTGGATGCTGGAAAATTCCCTGTGTTGACACATGAATTTGCGGATCGGCAATCAAAACTTGAGTCCCCGGCCAATGCACTTCTGTGAATTTCTCGCCAACGCCTTTGGCAAAGCAGCTGGATCCAAAAATAAAGACAGGAACATCCGCGCCAAGCCTGAGTCCAATCGCTTGCAGCGCCTCGTTGGACTGCCCGAGATGAAAGATGTCATTCAAGGCAACCAAGGTTGTTGCTGCATCTGACGATCCGCCGCCTAGACCACCGCCGGATGGAAGATGTTTTTCAATCAGAATTTCGACACCGTGAGAGGTTTGGTCGAGTACCTGAGCGGCTGCTTGAAACACGAGGTTCTGTTCGCCAAGTCCTAGGGGGTCATGCAGCAGGTGGATCCCTGGAATCTCAGTTGGACGAAAATGGATCCAGTCACACCATTGCACGAATTGAAAACCAGTTTCGAGCAGGTGATAGCCATCAGCCCGACGTCCGACGATATGGAGAAATCGATTGATCTTTGCGGGAGCGGCAGCTTGAACGCCACCCTCAAGCAAGGTTGAGGGTTGAGTTACTTGGTGATGGCCTGCCATTCAGTACTGGCCCAGCGAATTTCGACGCCTCCACGAGTTGCAGTCAGACGTCTTGGTACTTCAAATCGATGTGAGCCCGATTCGATCGAAATATTGCCATTGTAGGCCAGTTGCCATCCGTCTTGAGCCAGCTCTGTGATGCGACCTTCACCGTCTTTCTCGACCGATTCCAGGGGCATATTTGGCGCGTCGAGACCGCGCACCCAGTAGCGCAAGGCATTCACAGGCAGTGAGATTTCCATCACTTCACGAAACAGAGTGTCAGCATCTTTTGCCACGGTTTCGCGGTCGTCGGTCTTCAGACGTGCTTCTGATTCAGTCACCGTCAGTTGTGCAACAACTGATCCCGTCGGCGACAGCACATCTAAGCGCTCTTCTGATGGGTTCAGGATCCAGCGAATACTGCCAGATTCGGTTCCTTCAGCGGTGGAGACTGAAAACTTGGCGGTCAGGTCCCACTGGTTCAACTGATCTGCGGGAAGAAACGTCAAAATCTCAGCATCATCGTCTGACGACCATGGCATGAGAGAGCAACCGGTCAGGGTTGCACTAATGAGAAGAGTGACAATGAAATGCTTCACGAATTTGTTAACCGTTGTATTGTGTCGCGAATCTTGTCACTTTCTGGCGTCGATTCATAGCCTATGTCCCAAATTTCGCGGGCTTTTTGCTGTTGGCCGAGTCGCCAAAGAAGTTCACCATAGTGTGCAGCGATTTCGTGATCTTGGCTCATTTCCCAGGCTTTGACAAAGTAAGGCTCAGCCTCATCAAGGCGTCCGAGTTTCAACAGCACCCAACCCATGGAATCTAGAATGGCGGCAGATTCGGGTTTTTGTGCGAGCGCACTTTCGATCAAACTGAGTGCTTCTTCATATCGATCAGTTCGATCGGCCAGTGTGTATCCGAGCGCATTCAACGCATCCGGATCGTTCGGCTTGAGCTCAAGAATTTGTCGAAGATCATTTTCTGCGCCTCTAATATCGTTTAATTGTTCGTAGGCGAGTGCGCGCGTGTACAGGATTTCGACACTCTCTGGTTCGCGCATTAATGCTTCAGTCAGCACTGGAATCGCTGCATCGGCCATCCGATTGGCCGTTTGAAATTGTGCTTCGGCCAGATAGAGCTCGTGCTTGAAATTCGGGAACAACAGTCGGGCTTCCGAGAACCACCGATGGGCCTGATCAGGTGTCTGTTGTTTGATGGCCAGATTGGCCAATTGTTTTCTAGCCTCAATGACAAGCTCACTTCGATCGACGCGCAAGAAACGGTCGATCGCCAAATCATCTTGGTTGTTTTGAATCGCGACTTCGCCCAAGTGATAGTAGGCATTGGAACGATACTGCTCGGATGCGAGCAAGGATTTGAGGTGCTTCTCTGCGGTGTCAAGGTTGCCTGCCTGCATCTCGAGCAGACCGAGGGTCAGTAAATCTGGATATCGATTTCCGTCTTCTTCAATCACCGAGCGAAGAATGGAAAGAGCTGTTTCTCGATTCCCCTCAAGACCATGCCAGCGCGCCAATTGAGCTCGGACGTTGAGGTCGCTCGTCACCTCCGTGAAGCGTTCGACAAATGCGATAGCCCGTTGGCGATCCGGTAATTCAAGGCGTGACCGAAACAGAACGACATTGGCTGGCGGCACGTGGGACTCGATCCATGCGTCGAGCCAGTCAGTCCCTGTCTGCTCAGCGACTCGATTTTTGGCTTCGGTGACAACCATTGCTAATGAACCATTGTCCGACTGACTTCCAACTCGCGTGAGTGCATTTAAGAATGCCATTTGGCGATCAGGTTCCAGTCCAGCCCAGAAGCTTGCCAACCAGTGCGCGCGATAGTTAGGTTCTAACGCGAACAGCTGAGTCAGTGACTCGTCGAGTGCGTCCAGCCGACTCCGCTCAGCGTTGAAAATAATCGAGGCTTCCAGAGCACCTCGTGAATCTGGATCAATGGCTTTCCAGCGATCAAGTGCCTGCTCAATTTGAACATCGGATCCAGCTTGTCGAGCAAGAAAGGCCGCTCGTTCGGCAACTTCTGGGTTCGTGCTCTTGGCCGCCGCCTTGAGATACAGATGAATCGCTTGATCTAGATGTCCAGCGGTCAGTTCAGCTTCGGCCAGTAAAATGAGGCCCGCTGGCGTTTGGATCTCGCGTGGTTGTGCCGATTCGATCACGCTTTCCATCGCACGATCGGCGGATTCCGTCTGTAAGGTGCCTATCGGCTGACAGCCAGCAATGGTTAGGAAGACCAAGAGCACGCAAGCTCTGCTACAATCCGGCCACTGTTTAGATATGGGTTTCATCGTTTTCTTAAATGGCTCTTTTAACTCTCGGGCTTAACCATACCACGGCGCCAGTCGAACTGCGTGAGCAGGTTGCTTTTGATGCGCAGCGGCTTCCTGATGCTTTGGCGGAACTGACCAAAGAGTTTCCGGGTGTCCGCGAGAGTGCGATTTTATCGACTTGTAATCGAACGGAACTCTTTTTAGCGATTGACGGTGAGAATGAACCAGAAGTGATTCAGTGGCTCGCGAGTTATCATGCGGTAGAAGCCGACGCTTTAGCTCCTCATATCTACTCGTTTAAACACCTGAAAGCCGCGCAACACATGATGCGAGTTGCATCTGGCCTCGATTCGTTGGTGTTGGGTGAGCCTCAGATATTGGGTCAATTCAAGGATGCGATCCGAACGTCTCGGGATGCCCTGACCTGTGGAACCGAACTTGAGCAAGCCTTTTCAAAAGTCCTGTCGGTCGCAAAACGAGTGCGCACCGAGACCGCAATCGGTCGAAATCCTGTCTCCGTGGCGTACGCATCGGTGAATTTGGCGAGCCGAATTTTTTCTGATCTTGCCTCCTGTAAAGTGGTCCTGGTGGGTGCTGGTGAAACCATTCAGTTGGTTGCCGAACATTTAAATGGCCAAGGTGTTCGTGGGACCGATGTCGTGAACCGCACGCTGGCGAATGCAGAAATTTTAGCGGCTTCGATTGATGGCCATGCCTGGCCGCTGACAGAATTAGGCGATCGCATTCAGCATGCAGACATCGTCATTGCATCAACTGGCGCTTCGGTGCCTGTATTAGGCAAGGGGATGGTTGAACGAGCCCAAAAAGTCAGGCGCCATAAACCGATGTTTATGGTGGATTTGGCTGTTCCTCGGGATATCGAGCCTGAAGTGGGAGAGATCGATTCGGTCTATCTCTACACGGTCGATGATTTGCAGGCCGTGGTTGAAGAAGGGTTAGAGCAGCGTCAGGAAGCGGCCAGACATGCGGACGCTCTGATCCGTGAAGCGTTGGACGATTGGCAGCGAGAGATTCGAGGATATCGTGCAGTCGATACGATTAAACAACTTCGCGACGGTACTCAGGATTTGTCCGAACAAGAGTTGGCTCGTGCGTTAAAAGCACTGGAATCTGGGAAGCCGGCGGCAGACGTATTGACGCAACTCAGCCGTAACCTGACGAACAAATTTCTCCATGCGCCAACTGTCGCTTTACGAAGTGCCGCCGAGCAAGGCGATCTTTCACTTCTGGATGCGACGCATCGCCTTTTTTCGATAGATGAAACAGAGGATTCTGATTGAAACCATCATTGATCAATCGGTTGGATCAACTTGTTGACCGACACGAGGAATTGTCTGCCTTGCTTGCTGACCCAGAGGTGATCAGTGATCAAAAGCAATTTGTTGCCTATTCGCAGGAATACAGTGAGATTGAGCCGGTGGTTCAGCTGGTGCAGCGTCGACGGAGCTTAACGGCAGATCTCAAAGAGCTCGACAGTTACCTCGCGGGTGACGATGCGGAGATGAAGGAGTTAGCAGAGAGCGAAATCCCTGAGATACGGGTAGAACTTGAGTCGCTCGATGCCGATCTGCAAATCGCTTTAGTGCCCAAAGATCCAGCGGATTCACGGAGTGCGTTTCTGGAAATTCGAGCAGGCACAGGAGGCGATGAGGCAGCCTTATTTGCCGGTGATCTCGCACGGATGTACTTGAAGTTTGCAGAGACTCAAGGATGGAAAGCTGAGGTGTTGTCAGAGTCCAAGGCAGAGCTCGGTGGCTATAAAGAAGTCATCATGAAAGTTGCGGGTGATCGCGTCTATGGCCGACTAAAATTCGAGTCAGGCGCGCATCGCGTGCAACGTGTTCCCGCCACTGAATCTCAAGGTCGTGTGCACACTTCTGCCTGCACAGTGGCTGTCATGGCTGAAGCAGACCCAATGGCCGAAACCACCATTGACACGAAAGACTTACGAATTGATACCTTTCGAGCCAGTGGTGCCGGGGGGCAGCATGTCAACAAGACCGATTCAGCCATTCGGATCACACACATTCCGACTGGAGTGGTTGTTGAGTGTCAGGACGAGCGCTCGCAACACAAGAATAAGGCTCGAGCGCTGAGTCTACTCCAGGCGCGTCTTGAGGATGCTGCTCGTCAAGAGCAGCAAGCGAAAGAAGCCAGTGAGCGGAAGTCGCTAGTCGGCTCAGGTGATCGCTCGGAGCGCATTCGAACCTACAATTTTCCGCAGGGTCGTGTGACAGACCATCGCATTAATCTGACACTGTATCGTCTCGATGAAATGATGGACGGTGCTTGTCAAATGATCATTGACCCTCTGGTTCAGGAGTATCAAGCCGAGCTTCTCGCAGGCCTTGATACTGGCGCATGACCTTAGCGGAAGTGCTTCGCTCGGATCCGATTCGAGCGGCAGCTTGGAGCAGTAGTGAGCAACAGTTGGTGATCTCAGAGATTCTGGGATTGTCACTCACCGAGCAAATGCTTCAAGAGGATCAAGCGCTGTCAGAGGCGGTGATTGGAAGACTGTATCAGGTGGCGCAACGTACCCAAGCCGGTGAGCCGGTTGCCTATATTTTGGGTGTCGTTGATTTTGACGGCTTACGGCTTTCGGTATCACCTCAGGTATTGATCCCGAGACCTGATACGGAGACCCTTGTCGAAACCGCGTCGCAGTTGATCGAACACAATGATCTCAACACCATCCATGACCTCTGTACAGGATCCGGTGCCGTCGGAATCGCCTTAAAAACTCGTCATCCAAACTGTGATGTCACACTCAGTGATCTGTCGATCGATGCAGTTCAGTGTGCCAAGGAAAATGTTCAGGCACTTGGACTGTCTGTGGATTGTTATCAAGCAGATTTGTTTGACGGGCTTGGTTGCTATGATCTGGTGACTGCGAATCCACCATATATTGCTTGGGATGATCCGGAGATCGATTCGAGCGTGCGATTGTATGAGCCTGCGGTTGCTTTGTTCTCGAATGCGCAGGGATTGGAATTGATCCGCCGGATTGTCAGTGATGGGATGAATCACTTAACCCCCAATGGCTATCTATGTCTTGAGCATGGTCATCGTCAGGCCCATGATGTCAGAGCGATGGCGGAAGAATCGGGTTGGCGCTCGATTCAGACGCATCAAGATCTGGCTGGACGAGACCGGGTAACCAGGATGCAAAAACGATGATGACTGATGACGAACTGCTGCATTACGCAAGACAAATTCTTCTTTCTGACGTGGATGTCGATGGTCAAGAGCGGCTTCGCAGCGCCCATGTGGTGGTCCTTGGTTTGGGTGGTCTGGGAAGTCCGCTGGCGCTTTACTTAGGAGCGGCGGGTGTTGGGCGTTTGACCCTGGTCGATGGAGACACTGTTGATGAGACCAATCTGCATCGACAAGTGATTCACAGTCAGGCGAGTCTCCACCAATCCAAGGTGGACTCCGCAAAAGACCGCATTCTGGGGATTAATCCCTGGATTCATGTTGACGTGATCAGAGCGCATGCCGATGATCAGAATGTGTCCTCACTGATTGCATCATCGGATTGCATCGCTGATTGTACGGACCGGTTTGCGACGCGGTTTTTGGCGAACCGCTTGGCTGTTTCGCTCAAGCGACCTGTGGTCTCAGCCGCCGCCTTGGGTGTCGAGGGCCAACTGACAACCATCGATCCCCGGCAGGAGAGCAATCCCTGCTATGCCTGTTTGGTTCCTGATGTCCCAGAAGTTGAGCCAACGTGCTCTGAAACTGGAGTGCTTGGGCCTGTTGTCGGTACATTGGGGAGTTTGCAGGCTGTTGAAGTCCTAGGCGTTCTTTTGGGATGGCCTGACCGTTTAGTGGGTCGTTTATTGCGTTTTCATGCCAAAACGATGGAGTGGAAGTCCTTCCGGTACCGGAAGGACCCTGCATGCCCAGTCTGTGGATCAGCTGCCAAGTTTTGAATGAAGGATTTGATTCACTGCTTGTGGATTGGCTTTTCCTTGTGACTTTTTCATCACCTGCCCGACAAAGAAGCCGAGCATCTTCCCTTGTTTATCGGAAGGCGCTGATCGGTAGTTCGCCACCTGATCCGGGTTTTCCTGGATGACCTCATCAACGATGGCCTCAATGGCACCGGTATCGGTCATTTGCACCAACCCTTTGGCTTCGATGATGGCGTTGACTTCACCCTCACCAGCTAACAAGGCTTCAAAGACTGTTTTCGCAGTTTTTGAATTCAGTGTGTTGTCTTTGATGCGACTGATGAGGTCGGCAAGTTGTTTCGCGCTGACAGGAAACTCAGTGATCACACTTCCCGTTTGATTCAGTTCAGCCAAGACACTCCCCATGACCCAGTTCGCAGCAAGCTTCCCTTCACCTGAGGTATCGGCGACCTCCGCAAAATAGTCGGCCACGTCACGGTCAGCGACTAATACGCCGGCATCATAGTCTGTGATGCCATAGTCCTTGATATAACGCGCCTGCCGCGCCTCGGGAAGCTCAGGAAGTGTGTTCCGACATGCCTCGATGAAACTGTCGTCTATCATGACAGGCAACAAATCAGGATCAGGGAAGTAGCGATAATCATTCGCTTCTTCTTTTGAACGCATCGACCGTGTTTCATCTTTATCAGGATCATATAACCGTGTTTCCTGAATCACTCGACCGCCGTCCTCAAGAATTTCGATTTGACGATGAATCTCGGTGTTAATGGCTTTTTCGACAAAACGGAATGAGTTGACGTTTTTGATCTCAGTCCGAGTCCCTAAGACCTCTGATCCTTGAGGACGGATTGAGACATTGCAGTCGCAACGCATCGAGCCCTGAGCCATATTTCCATCGGAAATATCAAGGTACCGAATGATTGAATGGATCACTTTGAGGTAGGCGACAGCTTCTTTGGCTGAACGAAGTTCCGGCTCCGAGACGATCTCTAAGAGCGGCGTGCCGGCGCGATTGAGATCAACGCCCGTCATGCCATCAAAAGCGTCATGAACACTTTTTCCAGCATCTTCTTCAAGATGCGCACGCGTCACGTTAATGGTTTTTATGGTGCCGTCATCCAACGTGATTGCGACTCGACCGGGTCCGACGATTGGCTTATCAAACTGACTGATTTGGTAGCCTTTGGGGAGGTCTGGATAAAAATAGTTTTTCCGATCAAACACAGACTCTTTGCCGATCTCGGCATCGATCGCGAGACCGAATTTCACTGCCATTTCAAAGGCTCGAGCGTTAGGCACTGGAAGAACCCCTGGCATTCCTAAATCAACCAAGGATGCTTGGGTATTGGGTTCGGCGCCAAAGGCGGTCGATGAGCCTGAAAAAATCTTGGATACCGTTGAGAGTTGAACGTGGACTTCAAGACCAATGACTGCTTCGTACATCTTATAAACTCTCCGGACGCAAAGTATGCCAATCAGTCGCTGTTTGAATTTGATGCGCGGCATTCAAGATCGCACCCTCCCCAAAAGCAGGTCCTGTCAGCTGATAGCCAGAGGGTAATCCATCAATTAACGGTGCTTGGAATGATCCACCTGGCAAGCCCGCCATGTTCGTCGCGACGGTGTAAATATCTTCAAGGTACATGGCAATGGGATCAGCGGTTTTTTCGCCAATGACAAAGGCGGTCGACGGCGTGGTCGGTCCAAATAGGAGGTCACACTGATTCAATGCACGCTCAAAATCCTGTTTGATTAAACGGCGGATTTGTTGAGCCTTTTTGTAGTAGGCGTCGTAGTAGCCTTCTGATAATGCATAGGTGCCGATAAGGATGCGACGTTTGACTTCGCCGCCAAAGCCTTCGCCTCGTGAGCGTTCATAAAGATCTGTTAAGTCTTTTGGATGTTCGGCTCGATAGCCAAAACGGACGCCATCAAAGCGTGATAAGTTTGAACTGGCTTCAGCCGGAGCAATGACGTAATAGGCCGGAATGGCTTCGGCGATATGATCGAGCGAGACTTCAACGGTTGTTGCACCGAGTGAACGGAAGACATCAAGGACATCATTCATGGATTGTCGCATGGCGGGATCTAAGCGTTCATCGAAAAACTGTGTGGGTAAACCAATCACCTTGCCTTTCAGGGGATCACTCAGTGTCGCGGTGTAATCAGGAACAGCTTGATCTGCCGAGGTTGAATCACGGGGATCATGACCGGCAATGAGGCCAAGACCGAGCGCGATATCTTCGGCGGTGTGAGCAATTAATCCACCTTGATCAAGACTCGATGCAAACGCGATCATGCCAAATCGACTGACTCGTCCGTAGGTTGGTTTTAACCCAGAAGTCCCTGTCAATGCCGCTGGTTGACGAATCGATCCGCCGGTATCTGTTGCTGTCGCTAGGGGTGTCATCCGGGCTGCAACAGCCGCCGCTGACCCTCCAGAACTTCCCCCGGGAACACGTGATGGATCCCATGGATTTCTGACCGCCCCAAAAAATGAGTTTTCGTTTGACGAGCCCATCGCAAACTCATCCATATTGAGTTTGCCAAGGGAGATCAGTCCAGCTTGCTGACAACGACTGACCACATGCGCATCATAGGGCGCAACAAAGTCGGCCAGCATTTTTGAGCCGCAAGTGGTCCTAGTGCCATCGGTACAAAACAGATCTTTATGGGCGATGGGAAGGCCCGCGAAGGCAGATGCTTTGCCCTTGGCTCTGGCCGCGTCAGCGTCCGCCGCTGCTTTGCGCGCATCCTCATGAGTGATGGTGATAAATGCATTGAGCTCTGGATTGAGTGAGTCAATGCGGTCTAAGAAAGCGGTGGTAATCTCGACGCTCGACAGATCACCGTCGTCAAGTGCTTGCTTTAACTGGGCCAACGTAAGGTCTGTAATCTGACTCATTCAACAACCCTCGGGACTAAATACAGCCCAGCCTCCGCCTGAGGAGCCACAGATTGGTATTTTTCACGGTGATTGGTTTCAGTGACCTGGTCGGCACGGAGTGTTTGCGTCAACTCAAGCGGGTGTGCCAGAGGAGCGACTCCATCGGTGTTGGTTTGCTGCATTTGGTCGACTAGTCCAAGGATTGAATTTAACTGTGTCAATGTCTCGTTGGTTTCTGCTTGAGTGAGCCCCAAGCGGGCCAATTTGGCGACGCGTTTGACGTCATCGCTCGTCAGCGACATAGGTTTCTCCGTCATTGAAAATCATATTTGGAATCGCGCATGCTAGCATAAGGCTTCAGTATAGAGAGCGGGTCAGCTAAACTCCCGTTTTTATTGCGCACGCCCAACAGGATACAGCTTGCATGTTTAAAGCCATACGCGGATTGTTTTCGAACGATATTTCGATCGACTTGGGGACAGCGAATACGCTGATCTACGTCAAAGGGAAGGGAATTGTACTGGATGAGCCGTCGGTCGTCGCAATCCGCACCGTTGGAACACAACGGTCTGTTGCCGCCGTCGGGATTGAAGCCAAGCGGATGCTGGGTCGAACGCCAGGGAATATTGTCGCGATCCGACCACTGAAAGATGGGGTGATTGCAGACTTCCATGTCACTGAAAAGATGTTGCAGCTATTTATTAGCAAAGTGCATGAAAACTCCATTATTCGCCCGTCACCGCGAGTCCTTGTTTGTGTTCCAGCACAATCAACTCAAGTGGAGCGCCGTGCGATCAAAGAGTCGGCTCTTGGAGCAGGTGCGCGCGAAGTCTATTTGATCGAAGAACCCATGGCTGCTGCGTTGGGCGCGGAACTTCCTGTCGATGACGCCAGTGGATCGATGGTGGTTGATGTCGGTGGTGGTACCACCGAAATCGCGATTATTTCCCTGAACGGGATCGTATTTTCGGAATCTGTCCGTATTGGTGGTGACCGCTTTGATGAAGCCATTGTCGGCTATGTCCGTCGCCGCTTTGGTACCTTGATTGGAGATTCGACTGCGGAAAAAATTAAGCACGAAATCGGCACGGCGGTCTTGATGCAAGATGAGCACGAAATCGATGTCCGCGGTCGTAACCTGGCTGAAGGAATTCCGAAGCAGTTGACCTTGAAGTCGAATCAGATTCAAGAAGCCTTGGCTGAGCCACTCGCGCAAATCACGGCGGCCGTGAAAAATGCCCTAGAGCAGTCACCGCCTGAATTGGCCTCGGATATTGCTGAGCGCGGAATCGTTTTGACGGGCGGTGGCGCATTGCTGAAAGGATTGGATGAGATGTTAGCGGCGGAGACCGGATTACCAGTCTTGATTGCTGACGATCCCCTGACCTGTGTTGCCCGCGGTGGTGGTAAAGCGCTCGAGTTGATTGATCGCGCGTCATTTAACCTCTTTAACTCAGATTAAGATCTAACGGCATGCGGCCGCTGTTCTCTGAAACCAGTGTCGCCGCGGTCCGCCTCATTGTTGCGGTCACGTTTTCTGTGGCCACGATACTCATTGATTCACGCTTTGATGCACTGACTCTGGTGCGTCAGGTGATCAAGACCGGCTTATGGCCGGTTGAACAAGTCGCATTTCTCCCTGGAAAAGTCTCAACTGAGGTTTTTGGTTGGGTGCAATCCCAGGGGCTGATCGTGACACGGCTGGAATCATTAGCACTCGAAAACGAGCGGCTCCGGACGGAGCAACTAAAATTACAAACCCTGCGAGCGGAAAATTCTGAACTGAGGCGCCTTCTCGGCGTTCAGGAACGTGTCAACGAACGACTCTTGCAAGCGCAGATCGAACGGTTATCCAATGATCCCTTCGTGCATCGGGTGACCATCAATCGAGGATTGCTCGCCGGGGTAGCCGCAGGCCAGCCGGTGATTTCAGCTGACGGATTGGTTGGACAGGTGGTTGTTGCCTACCCTCATGCAGCCGATGTATTGATGATGACCGATGCGACGCATCATCTGCCGGTGCAAGTCACCCGAACACGGGAGCGTGCCATTGCCGTCGGTGTGGGGCGGATGGATCGCGTTGAATTACGGAATTTACCTGACACAGTGGACATTATTCCTGGGGATTTATTAGAAACCTCAGGGCTCGGTGAGCGGTTTCAACCCGGAATTCCGGTTGCTCAAGTGAAGGAAGTGATTCGCGCTCCGGGCCAACCCTTCGCGCGAGTGATCGCTGAACCTTTGGCTCCACTGGCTCGACTGTCCTTGGTCATGGTTGATCTGTCAGAGGATGAATCATGATCTTTATTGCCACTTGGCTTGTGACCTTGTTGTTGATCGCTTTTCCCTATCCGGCATTCTTAAGCCTTGCGTTACCGCATTTCGGGTTTTTGTTTGTCACCTGGTGGGGCTTGATGCGGAACTATCAGTTGTCTATGACGCTCTTGCTGATTTCCTCATTGCCGGTTGACGTCTTGTATGGCACAGCCCTTGGGTTACACGGATTATTATTTGCCTTGATTGCGTATGCACTGACGCTGCTGGGCCCGTCGATCCGTCAGGTGAACTGGGTTCGACAATCCACCGTGGTGTTTGTGGTGTTATTGATTGCGTCATCGGTGTCCTATTGGGCAAGAACGTTGACGGGACAATCACCAGAATTTTACATCTTGGTGTTGCAAGCTTTCGTCTCCGCTGTTCTCTGGTCGCCAATGCGCTGGCTCTATGATGGTTTGGCTCAATACACTCAGGACATTGGAGCAGAGCGGCAATGATCCTCGCCAGTCAGTCACCAAGACGGCGTGACTTACTGAAACTGATCACGGCTGACTTTCGGGTGATTCCATCGGACGTGGATGAATCCTTTCGTGATGATGAGTCGCCGGCCGATTATGTTGCAAGGCTGGCCGAGGCGAAAGCGCGAGCGGTGGCAACCAAGGCGTTTGCAGATGAAGTGATTATTGGATCAGATACCACGGTCGCATCCGCCGGTGTCATTCTCAATAAACCTGTGGATGAAACTGACTTCCTCGCCATGATGGAACGCTTGTCCGGGACGACTCATCAGGTCTACTCGGGAGTCTGCGTGCTTCGTGAAACCCAGTGTGCGGTCAAGGTCGTTCGCACGGATGTGACCTTTCGTCAACTCTCGATGTCAGAACGGCTACACTATTGGCAAACTGGTGAGCCTTTAGATAAAGCGGGTGGTTATGGGATTCAGGGTCTGGCTGCACGTTTTGTTGAATCGATTCATGGATCCTACACCAACGTCGTTGGGCTTCCGCTGGTTGAGTTGGAGGCTTTGCTGAACGATGCGTCATGAAATTTTACTGAACTTTACCCCGCTTGAGACCCGTGTTGCTGTGGTCGAACAGGGAATGTTGCAGGAAATCTTGATCGAGCGTGCCACACATCGCGGCCTCGTTGGTAATGTGTATCTCGGTCAGGTCGTTCGTGTGTTACCGGGTATGCAGGCCTGTTTTGTGGATATCGGCCTTGATCGAAGTGCCTTCCTTCACACGAAAGATTTTCCATCAAGTCAGGAGACTCACGAGCGTTCGATCCAGCAGCTTGTCACGGAAGGTCAGAGCTTATTGGTGCAGGTGATCAAAGATCCGGTCGGGAGCAAAGGTGCCCGACTAACTGCTGAAGTCTCCCTGCCAGCGCGACATTTGGTACTGATGCCGTTTGCCACTCATGTCGGGATTAGTCAGCGGATCGATGATGAAGCGACGCGTGAGCACTTAAAAACCATCGCCGTTGAAGCACTCAAGGCACAAAACTTAGAATGTGGAGTGATCATTCGTACCGCAGGGGATGGTCAGACCACTGATGACCTCGAAGAGGATTTGGTGTATCTCAAGCGGGTGTGGGACAACATCCTGAAAGAGCAACAGACGGCCAAGGCGCCAGCACTGTTGTTCGAAGAGTTGCCATTAACTCATCGAATGATTCGGGATCAGATCCGTCGGGAAACAGACCGCGTATTCATTGATTCGCTCGAGACCTATACCAAGCTCTCGCAATTCGCATCGAAATTTATGCCAGAGCTCTCGCACTTGATTCAACACTATCAAGGGGATCGTCCAATCTTTGATTTGTACCAAATCGAAGATGAAATCGAAAAAGCCCTGTCTCGACAGGTTGAGCTCAAATCTGGTGCTTATCTGGTGGTTGATCAGACAGAAGCCATGACCACCATCGATGTCAACACCGGTCGGTTCGTGGGAGCTCATACTCTCGAGCAAACCGTCTTTCGAACCAATCTCGAGGCCGCGGTTGCCATTGGTCGCCAATTACGTCTCCGTAATCTCGGGGGTATGGTCGTCATTGACTTCATCGATATGGACGACGACGAGCATCGGCGACAGGTATTAAGAACGCTTGAGCGGTCACTCGATGAGGACCCGGTGAAAACCCGAGTCATCGGGTTTAACGATTTAGGACTGGTGGTCTTGACGCGGAAGCGGTCTCGCGAGAGTTTGTCTGATTTGCTGCAAGAGCCCTGTCCTCACTGCCATGGGACCGGCCAGATGAAAACTGCCGAGACGGTCTGTTATGAAATTTTCCGGGCGGTGATGCGCGAATATCGCGCCTACTCAGCAGAAATGACGACTGTGATTGCAGCACCGACCGTGATTGATCGGTTAATCGATGAAGAGTCTGAAGCCTTAGCTGATCTTGAAGCCTTTATTCATCGGCCGATTCGATTGCAGGTCGATGGCAATTTTTCTCAAGATCGTTATGAGGTTGTGGTGTCGTGATTCGCCATGTACTGACAACAAAAGCCATTATTTTGGTCGTCCTTGCAGCCATGCAAGGCCTGTTCTTGGCTGCGTTGCCGATGGTGAACTATTGGCGGACGGACATCGAGGCACTGTTGTCTGACCGGCTGGGTGCCACAGTCACGATCTCCGAGATTGGTGCGCGAGCATCTTGGACGGGACCTTACCTCGAGGCACTCGATCTTGTCATCCAGAAGGATGCCGGGTCACTGGAGGTGCGGCGGGTGCAAATGTTGTTGGATCTTCCCAACACAATCGCGTCCATGCAGCCGGTGATTGGACAGTTGATTCTGGATGAAGGTGAACTCATCCAGCGCGGCTCTGACGGATCAGGGATTCCTGATCCAACTGAGTGGGCTGGGTTACTAGACCAAATCCGCAACGTCATACAACCGATCGGTGCGTTTCAAATCCATAACTTTGATGTGTTATTGGGTGAGTTTTCGCTCAAACGGTTATCGATTGACATCACGCCAGATGTTGGTGTTCTGGCCCAAGCTCGGGTCGTCACCGAAGAGATCTCAGTTCCGATCGACATTGACTGGCGTTATCCACAGACCACCACCGATGCGCATGATGTTCGAGTGCAGACGCGTTTGCGTCAAGCACTGGTTCCGATGCTCGGTTTGGATGAATTCACGGCAACTGTTGACGCGACAGCATGGCTCAATATCCGCCCAGGGGTTCCAGTCGATGGCACTGTCCGCGTGACTGGTTTGGCGGATCAGGATCAAGGCCTGACAGGTGATTTGAGTGCACGATTTGAATTGCCTGGTCTATCAAAGATTCAGGCATCATTTGAATCACTTCAATTCCGTGCCCCGGGTCTCCGGATTGCTGGATCTGGCGGTGGTCTCACCTATGATGGCAAGCGCCTGACTGCGTCGATCCCGGCGATCGATTTCGATGGCGGACTGATGGGCGAGTTCATCCGTGACTCTGATCCAGAACCTCAGTTGTACCGGCTGTTGTCGATGAATCAACCAAGACTGTCTGCCAAACAGGTTCAGCTGGATTGGATTCTTGAGACTAGCCCACAAGTCGCGGCAACCATTGATGCATTTGAAATTCAAGCGGCGCGATCGATCCCTGAGATCGGTCCGGTCAGTGGGCAACTGTATTTGGATGGATCCAGAGGTTGGTTTGACTTTGCTGCAAAATCAGCCACGTTCTCGCTACCAGAGATTTTCCCGACGCCTTGGACTGAGCAATCACTCTCGGGGACTCTCGCTTTTGACCGAACCGACAAGGGGCTCAAGCTTCGTGGTCAGGACCTAAGGGTGAAGAGTGCTGAGCAGGATGTGCAAGGCGCATTATTGCTCGATTTACCGCGTGACCATGAACAACAGATGCAGCTTGAATTAACGGTCCAGGCGTCGACTGGAGCCTTGCCAGGGCTATTGCCGTTGGACCTTGACGACGAAGTGGTGGATTTCTTGAGCCGTTCGGTGGAGCAGGTGGTTGTCGATCGCGGCCGAATTTCCTATTCCGGACCTTTGGGATCTGAGGTGGATCGGACGCGCCGTGAGCTCAGCATGCGCTTTCCGTTAACCTCCTATCGCTTCAAGCCCTTGACGAATTGGCCTGCATTTCGGGGTACGCAGGGAGTTGTTGATTTTGTCAGCAAGCGCGCGCGGATCGAATTCAATGAGTCTGACTTTGGCGGTCTTTTAGTTACTCGTGTTGTGGCTA
>QXYM01000085.1:0-3093 GCA_009886945.1 Litorivicinus sp. | reverse complement strand
TGATGGTCATCTGGTGGGAGAGGCTTTTGATGCGCTGGCTGTCCTTGAACAGGCAGGCGTGAAACCTGATGCTCTGGGCTCAGCGGTGAAGCTCGATGGCCGCCTCTCAGGAGAGGTCTCCTTAGCAGTCCCGATAGGGGGTGATCCCAGTGGAGCCGTGATGATTGCGTCCGAGGATCTGACCGTCGAATTAGCGCAACTGGCCGAACCCTTGATGCAGGTGACAGGCCGTGCCGAATATCGATTAAATGATGGGTTATACACCGATCGACTGGTAGGACAATTGATGGGTGATCCAGTGGAAGCACGGGTCACCATCAGTGACGGGCAGACAGAGATCATTGGCCAAGGACGGTTGAAGACATCAAATGTCGCGCGCCTCGCGCAATTGGGATTGGGCGAAGATCAGTTGTTTGGTTCAGCCGATTGGTCAATCGTCGGCCGTGGTGATGATCAGTCGTTCATCGTCTCGCTGGAAACGGATGGGCGGGGATTGGGAAGTCGTCTTCCTTATCCGTTGGCAAAGGATGAGGCCTCGATCGGCCGGGTCGCCGTCAATCTGACCGACGAGCCCGATGGTCGAACGTTTTCGGTCCGAGTCTTTGATGTGACGGACATTCGGGGAGTCTTGGATTCGAAGCCTTTGACACTTGAAGTGATGACCCCTGAGGCAGATCTGATCGGGTGGGCAACCTTACCAAGTGGTGATGGCGACCGATCGAATCTATCGATTCTTCTTCGCACGGAACGGCTATTGCTCGGAGAGACGCCATTGGCGGTTGATAAGACAGCGATTGTCTTACGTCCGCAAGAATTCAATGTCTCGTTTGATGGATCAGAACTTGCCGGACGCGTCAGCCGTGTTGGTGAAGGTCCGCTGTTGATCGATTTGGAGCGAATGGTGCTCCCAGAGGGCGGTGATTTATTGGATCCGCCAGGTGACGATCCCTTGTTTGATTATAATCCAGGCGAACTACCCTCGATGAAAGTTCGGATCAGTACGCTACTTCGTGGTGAAACTCGCTATCAGGACATGGATTTAGTTCTGGTGTCGGGTGAATCGCGTCTTGATGCGACAACACTTGAGTTTGATCGGGATGGCCAGCGTTTCCAAGGAGAGCTTGCTTGGGCCTATCAAAACGGTCAGGCGCAGACTGCGTTATTACTCAGAGCACAAGGTGATGAGCTCGGCAATATTTTACGAGTCAATGAAGATGAGCCGTTATTGGAGGCTGAATCTGGACGCTTTGTCTCTAATTTGAGTTGGGATGGCTCGCCACTCGGATTTTCTCTGCTCACAAGCCGTGGTGCGGTCGAATTGTCCCTGAAAGATGGGCGGTTTTTAGATTTGGGAAATTCGGCCGAAGTCCTTCGATTATTCGGCATTTTGAATATTGAAACGGTGACGCGCCGACTCCGCTTGGATTTTCTGGATTTGGTTCAACCTGGGGTCGCTTTCGATAGCGTTGACGCCAAAGCGCGCATTGCTGACGGTCAGTTGGTGTTTGATCCCGAGTTTACCATGAGCGGCCCCTCGGCCAGTTTTCGCTTGACCGGGGAGGCTGATCTGATCAATGAGAAACTCAAGCAACGTCTCGAAGTTGATATTCCGCTGACCAACAACTTGCCACTCGCGTCCGTCTTGCTTGGAGCACCTCAGGTGGGCGGAGCCATTTATTTGGTCGAAAAAGCCCTGGGGACCAAAATTATTAAAGTCGGTAAAACCGACTACAGGATTGAAGGATCCTTTGCCGAACCCCAAGTCTCTCTGATACCTCCATTCTCAAAGAAAAAGGATTAACTGAATGCCAACTCTCCTGCAAACCGTCAGTGAGTCGATCTTAGCGCCAGGCGGACTATCCATTGATGATCTTGAACCCTTGGTTGGCGAGTTGTCAGTCGGCGATGTGGATTTTGCAGATTTGTTCTTTGAGCGTGCTGAGGCCGAGACCTATTCGCTCGAAGATGGCGAGGTGAAGGATGCGAGCTATCATCGCGACGCTGGCGTGGGCGTGAGAGCTTGCGCAGGAGATAAACAGGGATTTGCCTACAGCTCCGAAATCACTGCTGCAAGAATTCGTGAAGCGCGTGATGTGGCAATCGCCATTCAGGAGGGTCGCGGACCGCGTGGTGGCGTGAACCTGGATCAGGTGTCGACACCGAAGCTTTACATTGCCAAAAATCCAATCCCCGAGAAGGTGGCGACTGACAAAATCGCGTTTTTACTTGAAATCGATGCCAAGGCCCGCGCGCGAAGTGCCTCTGTCTCACAGGTCCAGGCGACCTTGTCGATTTCTTATCGAGAGATCCTGATCGCGGCAACTGATGGCACCTTAGGTGCGGATATTCGGCCTCTCGTTCGCCTGTCTGTTTCGGTGCTTGCTGAAAAAAATGGCCGACGTGAGCGGGGAAGTTCGGGTCTCGGTGGACGCTATGATTTGCAGCGGTTACTGACAGATGCTCATGCTGATCAGTTGGTGGCTGAGGCTGTCGATCAGGCTGTGGTGAACTTAGATGCCGTCGATTGTCCTGCCGGTGAAATGCCGGTTGTTTTAGCCTCCGGTTGGCCGGGTGTGCTGCTGCATGAAGCCGTTGGTCACGGCTTGGAAGGCGACTTTAATCGGAAAGGATCGAGTTTTTACTCTGGAAAGATTGGTCAGCAAGTGGCATCCAAGGGGGTCACTGTGGTTGATGATGGCACGCTGCTTGATCGTCGCGGATCCTTGAACATCGATGACGAAGGTCACGCGAGCCAACGCAACGTTCTGATTGAAGACGGGACTTTAGTTGGCTATATGCAAGACAAGCTCAATGCACGCTTAATGGATGTTGCGGCGACAGGTAATGGGCGGCGTGAGAGCTACGCCCATCTTCCGATGCCACGGATGACGAACACCTTTATGGAGCCTGGTGATGCCACTCAGGCGGATATGATCGAGTCGGTGGAGCGCGGCATCTTTGCGGTCAATTTCGGCGGCGGTCAGGTTGACATCACTTCCGGGCAGTTTGTGTTTGCAGCAAGCGAAGCCTATCTCATTGAGCAGGGCAAAGTGACTGCTCCGGTGAAAGGCGCAACGCTGATTGGGCACGGTC
>QXYM01000084.1 GCA_009886945.1 Litorivicinus sp. | reverse complement strand
TCCAAGCAGGCCTTCGATAGCCTGATCACACGGGTTGAACCAAAAGAGTGCCTTACCCAAGACGCAGATCTCTTCCACACCGAGACCCGCCAAGTCATGGTTCCTGCCTGGCATTACACGCTCGATCAGTTATCGCGTGAACTCGATCGCACCTATCAGGTCAAGGATGCGCGCGGTGTTGGCTTAAGCGATGTCAGTGATCAAGGTCTGGAGGCGACCGCAGCACTTCTGACCTATCTGCATGATACGCAACGCACAGAATTGATGCATTTTTCTCGGCCTCAGCTGGTTCGCGACGATGATCGAGTCGTTTTAGATCAAACCACGCAAAAAAATCTGGAGTTAACCCGTACATTAAGGGGAGATCGTAAACACACCTTGCTTTGGGTCCTCGATCAAACCTCAACAGCCATGGGTAGTCGGGAATTGGCTCGCTGGATCACAACTCCTTTCCGAGATTCGACCATCCCGCAACAACGACTTCATCATATTCGAGCACTCATCGGATCAGGCTTCACTTCGGTGATCAACCATCATCTCAAACGCATCGGGGATCTGGAACGGATTGTCGCTCGGATTGGTCTGAAGTCCGCGCGACCACGAGATCTGACTCGATTGCGCGACAGTCTCAATGAATTGCCTGAACTGCAGTGTCGACTGACGCAATCCGATGAAGCTTCTATTCAGGCACTTGGCCTACGCATCACCTTGTTGGAGTCTGTGAAAACTCTGCTACACAAGGCGCTCGAGAGTGAACCCTCTGTTATCATCAGCGCCGGTGGCGTCATTCGCGAAGGCTATGATGCTGAACTCGATCAATTACGACGTTTTTCTCGCGACGCCTCAAGTCTGTTAACCGACATGGAGGACGCCGAGCGCACCACCTCGGGGATCAATAGCCTGAAGCTCGGCTATAACCGCGTTCATGGATATTACTTTGAAATCTCCAAGGCCACGTTGGCGACTCAAGAGGCGCCGTTGCACTTCCAACGACGGCAAACACTCAAAAATGCTGAGCGCTTTACAACCCCTGAACTCAAAACCTTTGAAGACAAAGCTTTATCGGCGGAAAGCCAGGCCTTAAGCCGAGAACGCCATCTGTACGAGGCATTATTTGACCCATTGATGGATGCGATATCTGACCTCAAACACTTAACACAGACGCTCGCGGAACTTGATGTCCTCAACAGCCTAGCCTTGGTCGCAAGTCATGAACGCTGGGTCGAACCAGTTCTTTCAGATACGGTTGAAGTCAACATCCTTCAAGGACGTCACCCGGTCATCGAAAAAGCCAACACCGATCCTTTCGTTCCCAACGATGTCCACTTAGACGCCAATCAGTCACTCTCGCTCATTACTGGCCCCAATATGGGCGGTAAGTCGACCTACATGCGACAGACAGCACTCATTGCTCTTCTGGCCCGCATCGGTAGCTTTGTTCCTGCCGACCAGGCATCGATCGGTCCCATTGATCGGATTTTCACTCGAATTGGCGCCTCTGATGATCTCGCCGGAGGACGGTCCACATTTATGGTCGAAATGACAGAGACCGCGGCGATTTTGGCGGAAGCGACCGATCAATCGCTGGTCTTGATGGATGAAGTCGGTCGTGGCACAAGCACCTTTGATGGATTAGCCCTGGCCTGGGCATCGGCTGAAGCACTGGCCAAACATCGAGCACTCACGCTGTTTGCCACACACTATTTCGAATTAACGCATTTACCGGACTCAGAACCAACCGCTTTCAATGTGCACCTCACTGCGCAAGTCAGTGGCGATCACATCGTTTTTCTTCACCGGGTGATGAGCGGGCCAACCTCACAGAGTTATGGTTTGCATGTTGCCAGACGAGCGGGGGTTCCAGACCATATCATTGGGCGCGCCGCCTCTTATCTCGCCGAACTCGAATCACAACAGGTGGCCCTGAATCAAACTCAAGCGCCACAAGCAGATCTTTTTCATCAACCGCCAGACCCACTGGTGACACAGCTTTCTCATATCGATCCGGACGATTTATCACCGCGAGAAGCCTGGTCCACCCTCGAGGCACTGGTTTTAAAAGCTCGTGAGTCACTTGGCGATTCCGACACAAACGCATAGAATCTTGGCCGCGCAAAGGAGAGACCCATGACATTTGTTGTTGTCGATAACTGTATCCGCTGTAAATACACAGACTGTGTCGAAGTCTGTCCCGTGGATTGTTTCTATGAAGGCCCAAACTTTCTTGTGATCAACCCTGATGAGTGCATTGACTGTGCACTCTGCGAGCCTGAGTGCCCGGCAGGCGCGATCTTATCTGAGGATGAGTTGTCTGAAGATCAAAAGGCGTTTATCGAAATCAACGACGAGTTATCGCGTGTCTGGCCGAATATTACTGAGAAAAAAGACCCACTCCCCGATGCCGACGAGTGGGATGGAGTGGCCAATAAAATTGACCATCTCGATCGCGGTTAATTTAATCCAAAATGGCAACATCAGCCGGAATGCGTCCCGATTCGACCATCCGGCGGAGGAGTCGTAGGGCCTCAACCTGAATCTGACGAACCCGCTCACGTGTGGTGCCTAAGCGTTCGCCGATCGCGGAAAGGGTTTCACAATCACGGCCATCGAGACCATAACGTCTCATCAAGACCATCCTCGGGAGATCTGGTAGCAGGTTCAACCAAGCGGCAACATTTTCACGGTCTTGTTGACTGATGACCGAAGCCTCCGGTGAGGGCTCGTCAGACTCCAATAAATCGACCCCAGTGGCTCCGTCCAGATTCTCAATGGGTTGATCCAAAGAAATGATCTGCTCAGCGGGGTTGAACCAATGATTGAGGTTACGTTTGGCATAGCCTGGTAAGGTCTCATTTTCCAACTCTCGCGCTTTCCGCTCTTGTCGGATCTCTCGCTGCTTATGAATCGGAGTTCGGACGGTTTTGGCCTGATTCATTAAGGCTCGCTCCACCGCCTGCCGAATCCACCAGGCAGCATAGGTTGAAAAGCGATAGCCCATTTCTGGGTCATATTTATCAACAGCCCGCATCAGGCCAAGATTGCCCTCTTCCACTAAATCAGCGACATCAAGTCCTCGGCCGCGATAACGGCCGGCGATGCTAATGACGAGCTTTAAGTTACGCTCAATGAATTCAGACCGCGCTTGAAAACAGCCTTGTTGAACTTGCCGACCAAGCTCAAGTTCGTCTTGAGCGGTCATCAGCTCATGCTGATTTAAATGGTTGAGATAACTGGCATTCGAGAGTGAATCAATCATAACGATCTCCTTGTCGTGGGAGCTCAGTTATAACGGCGCCTCAGGGTCGAGCGTGATGGACTGAAGGGCTAAGACTTGCGCTTAGGTAGCAGTGATACCGGATTGATCGGCTTCCCTTGTTTTCGGATCTCAAAGTGGAGTTTCACACGATCGGTTCCCGTTGAGCCCATCTTGGCGATCACTTGACCGACCGTCACCACATCACCAACTTTCACACTTAAGCTCTGGTTGTGGCCATACGCACTCAACAACTTCCCTTCGTGGCTGATGATCACCAAATTTCCGAAGCCGACCAGACCATCGCCTGCGTAGACGACACGACCACTCGCGGCGGCTTTGACAGGCGTCCCGACCTGCCCGCCTAACTGAAGGGAGCGACTGAATCGTGTCTTGTCTGAATACGCCTCGAGGACTGGTCCACTGACAGGCCACTGCCAACCGGTCAACTGCGGGACTGGTGTTGCTTTAGCCTTTGGCTTCGGTGGTTGCTTGACAGCCGGTTTCGGTGCTTCCTTCGGCTTCGGCTTCGGTGTCTGAACCGGTTCTGGCTCGGCCTTGATCACTGGAGGCGTCAGTCGTTTCGGAGCTGGTTGCACCTCAGGTTCGGGCTCTGGGGGGATGTCACCTTTCAACTTTAACGATTGACCCGGCTGAATCAGGTCAGAGCGCAGTTGATTGCGGCGTTTTAAGAGATCCGGGTCTTGCTCAAAACGCCAGGCAATGGAAAACAACGTATCCCCACGTCGCACCACATAACTGGATCCGGCTTCTTCAGCATCGAGATTACCGGCATCGATGGTTGTTACTTTGGGTTGAATACGCTCGAGTGGACGACCCAGATGATCGGTCGGCACTTCATAGGGTGCAGAGCAACCCGCGAGCATGCACACAATCCAGAGTCGTTTCATCGAATGGAAGGCCCCTTCTGCGCTGAGAATGTCAACGCCAATGATGCCAAAAGGTATCCAAAAACCCCACATGCAAATGGAATCCAAAACATGTCACTGCTGGGAACCAGCAACAGCAAGGCACCATCATCAGCCGCTCCTTGCCAAGGCCAGACTCGGACCAAAGCGCCAAAAACCACACCGGTTAAAGCACTCAGTACCTCGGTGTGATAGCGCGCGAGTAATGCTTTCAGAACGTGCGCCATCGACAAAATTCCAAACGCACCACCGCTGATGAATAACGCCAAAATGGTCAAATCAAAATCACTCACCGCGCCAATTAATGCTGGATACAGCCCGGTTAACAGCAGCAGAAAACTCCCTGAAATCCCAGGTAATAGCATCGCTGACAAAGCCATGGCTCCAGCGAAAGGCCATACCCAGAGTTCAGGATCAGCGGACTGTGGCGTTTGCAAACCCAGAATCAGAGCAATGATGATCCCAACACCGAGCCACGCCCAATCTTTAGCGCGCATTGAGGCCCGAAGATCGGACAACAGCGCAATCCCCATGGCGATCACCAGTCCAAAAAAGAATCCCCAAACGCGCTCAGGTACCGTATCCAGCCAATCCTTGATCCAATGCGACACGGTGATTAAGGCCATCAGTATGCCAACCACCAAGGGCACAACAAACCCTCCATCGAGTCGCACCCAGAGGCCCTTGATCCCCTGTTGTCGAAACACCGTCCAAAGCGCTGGTGTGATCGATGTCAAAACCGCAAGCCATCGCTCATAAATCCCCGTGAGAAAAGCCACTGTCCCACCCGAGACCCCGGGCACTGCGTCGGCTGCACCCATCGCCAGACCGCGCAACCAAATCGACCACCAGCTCACTGGAGACCCGCCAGAGCAGGAACGAAAAACGCGGTATCCAATGCGGTTTCCTCGATCGAGTCACCATCACGACGATAGAGAATCAATTGTTGCTTCTGGCCCAAGCCGACCGGAGCAATCAGTCGGCCACCATCAGCGAGTTGATCAAACAGGCTCTGAGGGACCGCTTCGGGACAAGCAGCCAAAATAATGCCATCAAAGGGAGCGAATTCTGGCCAACCCAGGAGACCATCACCATGCCGAATCACGACATTCTCAAGCTCGAGCGTATCCATGCGTTTCCGAGCCTCAGTCGCCAGTGGTGTGATCCGTTCAATAGCGAATACCTGCTCTGCCAAGTGGGCTAAGAGTCCTGTCTGAAATCCCGAGCCCGCACCAACTTCAAGGACACGACCCAATTGCCGTCCACCGCGCAAGAGTTCCAGCATACGAGCGACGACGGAAGGCTGAGAGAGCGTTTGCTGATGCCCCAGTGGTAATGTCACATCGCTGTAGGCGGAATCAGCCACTGCTGGATCCACAAACAAATGCCGCGGGACGCGACGAAATGCATCCAACACAAAAACATCGTTGATCCCTAAATCTCCCAGCGTCTCCACCAAGCGACTTTGACCACGCTCATGTAGCAGTCCGTGCATGTGCCTCCTGCAAATCCCCTAATTCGTTTAATACCGCTGTGGCAAACGAGCCCTTGGGCAACCAGAACGATAACTCGAGTGTATTCTCTGATCGTTCGGCGTCCAAATGCTTCGGTAAGACTCTGACGGCTCGTCGATCCTCATCCCGAAATACACCTTGCATCCAGTCCAGAAGCTCAAGGTCAGTTCCTAACACCACCGCCTCAGACTCCGCCTGTAACGCCGATGTTTTTGATTGTTTCCCAGCCATCGGTGCCGTTGGATCCAAGGCTCCAGAAGCAATCCGAGACAGCACACTGGGTAGTTCATCTGCAGTCACCGCAAAATGGCTACCGCGTCCGGCTAAAGACACCACGTCCCCCACTGTGACTGCGAGCCATTGATCGGACTCAATCCGATCCGCAAGCACGGCATTAAATCCTGCTGAGCGAGCTGCAGAGGCTGCCATACCGTCTTTCGGATGCAGTCGACGACGCCCCTTCGGATCACGTCGCGCAAGACGTCTGGCGGCATCCAAATTCGATCCCGATCGCCCAAATCGCTGCAACCCGAAATAATTTGGCACGCCATGTTCTCGACAGTGTTGAAGTCGTTCTTCAAGCTCGCCGACGACCTCACCCTGAAGTCTCAGCCGAAACTCGTTGCCAGCCAATTGTCCGATCTTTAATTTTCGCTGATTGCGAGTCAGCCGTAAGACTTCGAGTTGTGCATCCACCACACCTTCGTCAATCTCAGCGGTCTCAGGAAGGCTAATCCATTGCGTCGCCAGAGCATGGGTATCTTTCTTGCCTGCGTACCCTAAATCCTTCCGTGAGACTCGGGCGACCATCGCTAAACGTGAGACTGCCTCGTCGGTGGAAATCCCTTGCTTACGAATCAAAGCCCAATAATGGGGGCCAGTCCCTTCGGGCTCATAACCCAAGTCCTCAGTCACCACGAAGTCATCGGCGACCGACCGATAGTGACCTTGAAAGACCGCGTCTCCGTGAGCTTTTGGCAACAGCGACAGTGCGATGGATCGCTGTCCGTAAATCAATGAGCTCAATGCGCGCGCATCAATACAGAAGCCATCACAGCGATTCCTTCGCCACGACCGATAAATCCGAGTTGCTCCGTGGTCGTTGCCTTCACAGAGATCTGATCAACCACAGTCTCCAAAACATCCGCGATACACTGACGCATGGTCTCTCGAATCGGTCCGATTTTTGGAACTTCACATAAGATCGTGACATCCAAATTTGAAACAGAATACCCCTTCGCAAGACACAAGCGGCGTACTTCTCGGGTCAACTCAGCGGAGTCTGCGCCTTGAAAGCTCGCGTCTGTATCGGGGAAGAGCTGCCCAATATCACCCAAGGCCAGGGCGCCGAGCATTGCATCCATGATCGCATGCAACACGATATCGCCGTCGCTATGGGCGACGACTCGATACGCACAGGGCACCCATAATCCACCCAAGGTCATGCCATCACCAGCGTCGACCCGATGAACATCAAATCCTTGTCCGATACGAATCACACAGATCTCTCCTCTCGAGCAGTCAACAGGGCCTCAATCAACTCCAAGTCCTCCGGATAGGTCAACTTGATATTGGACCGTCGCCCACGAATCAGCCATGGCAAACTTCCCTCTGCCTCCATCGCTTGTGCTTCATCAGTCACGACGAATCCTGATGTTCGTGCGCGAACCAATGCCTCCATTAACTCCCCAAGCCGAAAGACCTGTGGTGTCATGGCATGCCAAAGACCGGTCCGATCGAGAGTTTCTGCAATACAACTATCGGATTCTTCAGGGCAACGACCGATTTGATCAACCCGCTTTAAGGTATCTGCCGCCGGCACACCTAAGACCGCGCCGGGGCAAGCTGGTGCATCAATTGCATCGCGCAAAGCGTGCAATTCATTTTGAGTAATCAATGGACGCGCCGCATCGTGAACAAACACCCAGTCATTCTGATCCGCGCCTTGCGCGACGATCCATTCGAGTCCTGCACGGACGCTGTCGGCTCGCTCTTGGCCACCCACAATCGCCACAATCCGATCATCAGCCGAAGCGGTCAAATCATGGAACCGTGAGTCTTCCGATGGAACTGGAACCACAATGGTTTCAAACACATGAAATTTCAAAAACGCATGCAACACGTGATCTAAGACCGCCATCCCAGCGACTGTCATGTATTGCTTGGGCACTTGCGATCCAAACCGCAGTCCTCGACCTCCAGCTGGGATCACCGCCCAGAACTTACTCACTTGGCAAGTCCCCTTTAGGCAACAGCCGAACGAAGGTCTCACCGTCTTTGACGTACCCAAAGCGAGACCGAAGCAATTCTTCAATAGCCTCGGGATCGTTCTTTAATGCGTTGATTTCAGCAACAAGCTCATCATTCCGCGAGGTGAGTCGTTGATTGGCAGCTTCTTGTTTGTGTAGTTCATCCGTGAGTCGCTGCAATTCTGAAATTGACCCTGTGCCAAACCACAACTGGTATTGAGACAGACCCAATAGAATCGCAAGACCGACGAGGACAAACTTACCGGTCATGATTGCCCAAAAATGGCTCCACGGCCGGCATATTTGGCGTTCGAGCCAAGAGCCTCTTCGATTCGGAGCAGTTGGTTATATTTCGCCACTCGGTCAGAACGGCACAGCGATCCGGTTTTAATTTGACCGGCAGAGGTCCCAACCGCTAAATCCGCAATGGTGGTGTCCTCTGTTTCGCCAGAACGATGCGAAATCACTGCGGTATAACCCGCTTTCTGAGCCATGCCGATGGCATCCAAAGTCTCAGACAAGGTGCCAATTTGATTAAATTTAATCAAAATCGAATTGCCAACACCCTCTTCAATCCCTCGATTTAAGATATTGGTATTGGTTACAAATAAGTCATCACCAACCAACTGACAACGCGAACCCAAGGTTTTCGTCAAGTACGCCCAGCCGTCCCAATCGCTCTCGTCCATTCCATCTTCAATCGACGCGATCGGATAGGCATCACAAAGTCCGCCGAGGTAATCGGCAAACCCTTCCGAATGAAATGCACGCCCCTCACCGGCAAGATCGTATTGGCCATCGCGGAAAAATTCACTCGCAGCACAGTCCAAGGCCAACGTGATGTCATCCCCAAGCTGATATCCAGCATTCGCGACAGCCTTCGCAATCACCGCTAACGCCGCTTCATTGGATGGCAAATTCGGAGCAAAACCACCCTCGTCACCGACGGCCGTATTCATCCCTTCGGCAATTAACACCTTTTTCAGATGATGAAAGATCTCAGCACCCATGCGAAGCGCTTCGGAAAAGCTGGTCGCGGAAACCGGCTGAATCATGAATTCCTGAATATCAACATTATTATCAGCATGCTCACCGCCGTTGAGGATATTCATCATCGGCACTGGAAGCGTCAAGGGTTCGGTATTGCCGTGTAGATTCGCAATGTGCTGATAAAGCGGCATCTGCTGGTCATCAGCGTGAGCACGCGCCGCCGCTAACGACACAGCAAGCATCGCGTTTGCGCCAAGCTTGGCTTTATTGTCAGTCCCATCCAGAGCAATCATCGCATCATCAATCTCGCGTTGCTTGGCAGCATCCATACCCACCACACGCTCAGCGATCGCGCCGTTCACGTTAGCCACGGCGTTGAGCACTCCTTTGCCAAGATATCGACTGTCATCGTGGTCACGGAGTTCAAGTGCTTCACGGGAGCCTGTGGATGCACCCGATGGGGCACAAGCACGGCCGATCACACCAGATGCTAAAACCACATCAGCTTCCACTGTCGGGTTACCGCGAGAGTCCATTACTTCACGGCCAATTACTTTGACGATTGCAGTCATTACGCGTTGGTCTCCAAGATATCGAAGGATTTCACAAGGCCGTCAATGGCCTTTAACTGAGAAAGAAACGGCTCTAATTTATCCAGTGGCAAAGCCGATGGCCCGTCACATTTCGCACTTGACGGATCTGGATGGGATTCTAAAAACAGTCCAGCCAAGCCAACCGCGATTCCGGATCGCGCAAGCTCAGTCACTTGCTCGCGACGACCATCTGCTGAATCAGTTCGCCCACCTGGCTTCTGCAGTGCGTGGGTCACATCAAAAATCACTGGCACTTGCATGTGTTTCATGATGCCAAATCCGAGCATATCGACCACCAAATTATTGTAGCCAAAGCTTGAGCCTCGCTCACACAGGATTACCTGATCATTACCAGCCTCGGCACACTTGTTGATGATGTGTTGCATTTCATGCGGAGCTAAAAACTGTGCTTTTTTCACATTGATGATGGCTCCGGTTTCTGCCATCGCCACCACTAAATCGGTTTGCCGCGACAGAAATGCAGGCAATTGGATCACATCACAGACTTCAGCCGCAGCTCGCGCCTGCGTCGGCTCGTGAACATCCGTGATCAGCGGCACATCAAAATGTGCTTTGATATCGGCTAACCAAGTCAAACCTTGCTCAAGACCCGGTCCCCGAAAGCTTGTGACGCTGGAGCGGTTCGCCTTATCGAAACTTGCCTTAAACACATAGGGAATCTCAAGCTTCTTGCAGACCGCGACATACTGTTCTGCTATCTCAAATGCAAGCTCTCGGGATTCAAGCACATTCATGCCACCAAACAGCATCATCGGATGACTGTTGGAACAGGGCATTCCCTGAATCTCGATCACCGACTTCATGAAAATAAGCTCTCTTTTTCGCCCGCCTTGGAGTAGGTGACGGCGGCTTCCACAAAACTCGTGAACAGCCCACAAACCAGGGATGATCATCCACTTCAACCACTTCAACCAATGAGTGATCGGTTGAGCGCCCTGCAATTTTCAGCCCAGCCGCCTGCAAGCGCTCAAGGTAATCATTATTGAATTCCCAGCGATGCCGATGCCGTTCACTGACCACATCAGCCCCGTAGACTTCAGCCACTTTCGAACCCGGAGTCAGACGGCACTCTTCAGCACCCAAGCGCATGGTGCCACCCAGATCACTGTCTTCGGTTCGAATCTCACGTGTTCCGTCTGCTTTCGTCCACTCGGTAATGAGTGCAATCACCGGATGCTCAGCAGTGGGCTCAAACTCGCTCGATGTTGCTCCATCAAGATCTGCCACATGGCGCGCAAATTCGATGACAGCGGCTTGCATGCCAAGGCAAATCCCCAAATATGGAATTTTATTTTCCCGCGCATGGCAAACCGCAGCAATTTTGCCTTCCATTCCACGTTCGCCAAATCCACCTGGAACCAAAATCGCATCGACTCCGTCGAGTAATTGCAACCCGCGTTTCTCGATGTCTTCCGAATCGATGTATCGGAAATTCACCCGAGTCCGCGTCTGAATTCCCGCATGGATGACTGCTTCAATCAGTGATTTGTAAGCATCAAGCAGATCCATGTATTTTCCAACCATGGCAATTTCCACTGATTTCAGTGGATTCAAATGTGCATCAACTACCCGCACCCATTCGCTCAGATCAGCATCTGCACACTCAAGACTCAACTTATCAACGATTAACTGATCCAATCCTTGCTCATGCAGCATGATTGGGATGCGATAAATCGAATCCGCATCTTTCAATGGAATGACGGCACGCTCTTCAACGTTGGTGAATAGTGCGATTTTTTTCCGGCTTGAGATGTCCACTTCATGATCTGAGCGACAAATTAATACATCCGGTTGCAGACCAATCGAGCGCAACTCTTTGACTGAGTGCTGGGTCGGTTTAGTTTTGGTTTCACCGGCTGTTGCGATGTAGGGGACGAGAGTCAGATGCATCAATAACGCACGTGAAGACCCCAATTCCTGGCGCAACTGACGGACGGCTTCCAAAAATGGCAGTGATTCAATGTCACCGACAGTTCCACCGATCTCAACGATCGCGACATCCGCGTCCTGAGCCCCATCAATGATCTTGTGCTTGATTTCATCGGTGATGTGAGGAATGACTTGGACCGTTCCACCCAAGTAGTCACCACGGCGCTCTTTACGCAACACGTCTTCATACACACGACCAGCGGTGAAGTTATTCCGTTGTGTCATGCGTGTTCGAATGAACCGTTCGTAATGACCCAGATCCAAATCCGTTTCAGCGCCATCATCGGTGACAAAGACTTCACCGTGCTGAAAAGGACTCATGGTGCCTGGATCAACATTGATATAAGGGTCCAGTTTCAACATGGTGACCTTGAGGCCCCGGGCCTCTAAAATCGCACCAAGCGAAGCGGCAGCTATTCCTTTACCGAGCGAAGACACCACCCCGCCGGTCACGAACACGAATCGATTCATGTTGACCTACAATCCTTTTGGTAAGCCCGCCAACAGAGTGACGGAAACATCAGTTAGGGATGGGTGATTAGGATACAGGGGAACACGCTGTATTCCTAGGGACAAAGCGCCACTGCCATTGCAACGAATGCGGAATCAAACTCTGCTCACGACAATCGACCTGACCCCAACCAACGATTTGATCAGCAATGGCAATCAACGGCGTCCGTTGTCGCAACCAGGGTGGAATACTGTGCGCTTGTGCCAATTGCTTTAAACTTTGCATCGGTCGCTTTCTACCGAGCCGAAAACTGCGTCCTTGGACACCCCAATACACCGCGATATCTTCAGATGCTGCACCAGTCGATAAGCTCAATACCCCATTGGGAAAACGAATCTCCTTGGTTTGGTTGGGCTCCATTTTTCCGACCCATTCGACTTCCTCAGACGCCTCATCACCAAGCTTCTGACAATCAACCCAATACAATTGATTGGCCCACTTCCGAATCGTCACATCAGGTCCGATCGGTATCTCAGGCAAGCGATCGTTAGCGGCTTCCCCACATTGACGTGCAAATTCGGCAATTTGCAACGCCGATGGTGCGAAGCGCCCGTGCGCTTGTGCAAAAAAACGCACTTGCCAAGCAATCAAGGTCTCTGTCGCGGCGACCTTAACCGATTCGATGCCTAAGACGGGAAGTCGATCACCGAGAGTTTCTCCGGCTTGAAAAACACGGTCTGTGGCACGCTTTGATAACAACAGCAGTTGCTCTCGCACTTGAGGCGCAACACGGCATAACGCAGGCAAAAATTGAAGGCGGATGTAATTGCGTAAAAACGCCGAATCTTGATTGGAGGGGTCGGTGATGTGCTGAAGGTTTCTAGACACCAAGACTTGCTTCAATTGCTTTCGCGATAACGACAACAGAGGACGAATCAAGAGCCCCTGGCCAAATGGACGCATGACTGGAATTCCAGCTAAGCCGATCAAACCCGAACCCTGCGACAGCCGAATCAATAGCGTTTCGACTTGATCATCGCGATGATGGGCGGTCATCACCACATCACCGGATTGCACGTCACTCATCACCGAGTCATAGCGTGCCTTCCGTGCTCTTGCCTCAAAGTCTGGACCCATTTCAAGCGCCAGCCGATGAGCTTTGAACCCAAAATCGCGGCGCTGAGCTTCAGTCGCGACAAAGCTTAACCAGTCATCCGCAGCAGCGATCACGCCATGATGGCAATGATGCACAATCACTACTCGCGGAACGATCTTGGCGAAATCAGACACCAAGGCCAGAAGTGCCATCGAGTCTGCACCACCGCTGATCATCAGATGGACCCGATGATCAGGCCCCGGCCAGTGCGGCCTGATTAGCCCCTCAGCTGCGACCGACACCGAATTGCATCAATCGTTGATATCGAGACTCTAACAACTGCTCAGCCGATAAACTGCTTAAGATATCCAACTGCGCTTCGATGGCATCGCCAAGTGCTGTCGCCGCTTGCTCTGGCGCACGATGCGCCCCACCAAGCGGTTCTCGGATCAGTTGATCCACTAGGCCGAGGGAGAATAAACGATCCGCTGTGATCCCCATCGCTTCTGCAGCTTCTGGTGCATGCGCTGCGCTCTTCCATAAAATCGACGCGCAACCCTCAGGTGAAATCACCGAATAAGTCGAAAACTCGAGCATCAAGAGCTTGTCGCAGACGCCGATCGCCAATGCACCACCTGATCCACCTTCACCAATCACTGAAGTGACAATCGGTGTTTTCAGCCGCGCCATGACCGCGAGACTTTTCGCAATCGCTTCGCTTTGCCCACGTTCTTCAGCATCGATTCCTGGATAAGCACCCGGTGTATCGATCAAGGTCAACACCGGCATCTGAAAGCGTTCTGCCATCTGCATCAGGCGCTGGCCCTTGCGGTAACCTTCCGGACGTGGCATCCCAAAATTCCGAGCAACTTTTTCTTTGACGGTCCGTCCTTTTTCATGACCAATCACCATCACGGGACGACCACGAAATTCACCGATACCGCCAACCAGGGCTTGATCATCACCAAACAAACGATCGCCATGTAACTCATCGAAACCATCAATCAGATGTTTGACGTAATCAAAGGTGTAGGGACGCTTCGGATGACGTGCAAGCTGTGCTTTTTGCCAAATCGTGAGATCTGAAAAAATCTTTTCCGTTAGCGATTTGGATTTCGTCTGCAAACGCGCGACTTCTTCTGCGATATTGATTCCAGATTCTGTCGACAGATGTTTCAACTCATCGATCTTCGAATCAAGATCAGCAATGGGTTGTTCAAAATCGAGATAGTTTGGATTCATGCGCGTTTTTGGGTCCTTGCAGCAAACTCAAGTTGCACTCGATCTTGACCGAGCAACTCCTGTAAATCCAGTAGCAGTGAATCATTCGGGTGCACCTGATACTGCTCACCCAAGACCACTTCGCCACTGGCATCGACGGCATTGTACGCGATTACGATCGGACACTCACCGCCCAAATGCGGTTGAATCTTGGAAAGTAAGGTCTCGGCAAACGCGGGCGCGCGCGTCTCCAAATGAATCTTCAGTCCTGATGCTGACTCTTTTCGCGCATTCTCTAAGGTCTCCACCTTGTTCGCACGCATCTTCAACCCGTTGGTGAACTCATCAAAACTCACATCACCCTCAATCACAACTAAGGAGTCGTCAGCGAGTTTGTCACGACAATCAGCAAATAAATCAGCAAACACCGTGACATCCATTCGAGCAGTTCGATCATCTAGCGTGACGATACCGAAAGACTCTCCTCGTTTATTGCGAATCACACGAAGACCGACAATCAGACCAGCAACCCGCACACTGTCCTTGGTTCTCTCGAGATTCTCGAGCGCTTTCGCCCCCAATCCCTTGAGATCATCTGCGTACCAATCAATGGGATGGCCAGTCAGATACAGACCGAGCGTTTCTTTTTCACCACGCAAGACGTCGCGCTCGGTCCAACGCACGGTCTGTCGATGATGCTGATAGGGGTCGGCGCTTGACGCAGTCCCTGACTCGGCACCTAAGCCAAATAAATCGTCCATACCGACAGCTTCATTCCGGGCTTCCTGATCTGCCTGACCAATGGCATCCTCAAGCGACGCCATCAGCACCCAACGTGGCTCGTCAAGCGAGTCAAAGGCGCCAGCACGGATCAGCGCCTCAAGCGCTCGGCGATTCACTTTACTGGTGCCCACCCGACGACAGAAATCAAACACATCACTAAATGGACCATCATCTGTGCGCGCCTCAACCAACTGGCCAATCGGACCTTCACCGAGACCTTTGATCGCACCTAAGCCATAAATGATTTCGCCATCTTTGACCGAAAACTTAAAGGCTCCAGCATTTACATCCGGCGGACGAACGACTAAGCCCATCCGTCGGCACTCTTCGATCAAAGGCACCACTTTATCCGTGTTATCCATATCCGATGACAACACTGCCGCCATGAATTCCGCTGGATAGTGGGTTTTTAAATACGCAGTCTGATAAGACACCAACGCATAGGCTGCTGAGTGGGACTTGTTAAATCCGTACCCGGCGAATTTTTCCATCAGATCAAAAATCGAACCCGCAAGCTTTGCATCAATGTTTCGCTCCGTTGTCCCTTTGAGGAAGATCTCGCGCTGCTTCTCCATCTCTTCGGGTTTTTTCTTACCCATGGCTCGACGTAGGAGATCCGCGCCACCGAGTGAATAGTTAGCAAGCACCTGTGCGATCTGCATCACTTGTTCCTGATACAAAATAACGCCATAGGTGTTTTTCAGGATTGGCTCAAGATCCGGATGTGGATATTCGACCCGGGCACGGCCATGTTTCCGATTGATAAAGTCGTCCACCATCCCCGACTGCAAAGGACCCGGTCGAAATAGCGCCACTAAGGCCACAATATCTTCAAAGGAGTTGGGCTTCAGGCGACGGATCAACTCCTTCATGCCTCTCGATTCCAACTGAAAGACCGCCGTCGTATCACCCCGACATAAGAGCTCAAACACTTTGGCCTCATCCATCGGAATCCGTTCGATGACAGGTGCCTCACCGCGAGTCTCTCGAATCAATCCGAGTGCCCAATCGATGATGGTCAGTGTCCGCAACCCCAAGAAATCAAACTTGACCAAGCCGGCGGCTTCCACATCGTCCTTATCCAGTTGCGTGACCAAACTGGATCCATCTTCAGCCGAGAGTAGCGCTGTAAAATCCGTCAACTTCCCAGGTGCGATCACGACACCACCGGCATGTTTTCCGGTGTTTCGCGATAATCCTTCAAGCTTCAAGGCCATATCCCAGACTTCGCGAACTTCCTCGTCTGTCTCAACCCATTCTTTGAGCTGCGGTTCCGCGTCGAAGGCTTTATCCAGTGTCATCCCCACTTCAAAGGGAATGAGTTTGGCCAATCGATCACCCAGACCATAAGGCTTCCCTTGCACACGGGTCACATCACGAACCACCGCTTTTGCGGCCATTGAACCGAAGGTCACAATCTGACTGACCGCGTTACGCCCATAGCGTTCAGCCACATAATCGATGACCCGATCACGACCTTCCATGCAGAAGTCGACATCAAAGTCAGGCATGGATACCCGTTCTGGGTTCAGAAATCGCTCAAACAGCAATTCATGCGCAATCGGGTCCAAATCAGTGATGTTTAACGCCCAAGCAACAATTGATCCAGCACCAGAGCCTCGCCCTGGGCCGACCGGGATGGACTGATCCTTGGCCCACTGAATAAAGTCCGCAACGATCAAGAAGTATCCTGGGAACCCCATTTGCAGGATGACATCAACCTCAAAATCCAGTCGCGCGCGATAGGCCGTCTCGTCAAGGCTCTGCCCATACGATGCGGCAGCCGCTAAGCGGGCTGTCAGGCCTTCGTGAGAAAATTGACGGAAAAAGTCATCAAGTGTCAGCCCATCTGGGACGGGATATTCCGGGAGAAAATAGGTTCCCAGCGTCAATTCGACACCACATCGCTTGGCAATTTGAACGGTATTGGCAACAGCATCTGGCAAATCTGAAAAGAGTTCAGCCATCGCCTCT
>QXYM01000083.1 GCA_009886945.1 Litorivicinus sp. | reverse complement strand
ACAGATAGCGAGCAAGACTGATCGAGATCGCGAGCGAGACAACGGCAACCCAAATCGACAGGACGATTGATTGAACGAGCGCCGGCTCATTGAGTAATCGATCGACACCGGTAGTCCAGGATCGATCAGAATATTGACCGAGGGCCTCATCGAACAAGCCAATAACCGGAATGACAAGAATCAGGCCAAAAACACGCTCAACCCAAGTCACTGAGCCTGTCCGAAATAGCGTGACTTCCATGCTGCTTCGAGCGGCTCAACCCAGCTCGCGTGAGGCTCGGCTAACGGAGTGCCAAGCTCAGCTCCGGTTAAAGTCGCAGGCCCCAACTCAAGAGCCTCAAATCGCTCCTGGTCAGCCCCTTGCAAACGTCCCACATCGATCACCGTTGGATCACCCCAGACTGAAGGAGAGGCTTTATCGGCCTGGGCTTCAACGCTGAGAAGCAGATTGATCCAAACCTGCGCACCTGCCCGGGCTGATGCATTAAAGGGGATCGCCAGGAAATGCGTATTACCGATGGTGCCAGGCTCGTGAATATAGGTCCTGACTGTGGGTGGAAAGCGACCATCTAAGATGCGCTGTGACGCATCATTCGGATTAAAGCTGAGCGCTATGTCGAGAAGACCATCTGCAAATAAATCCATCATTGCTTCTGCTGAATCCGGAAATTCCCGCCCTGATCTCCAGAGGTGGGGGTGGAGCGCGTCCAGAAGCGCCCACATCGGCTCGGTAGCTGCCTGAAAACGCTCTGCTGCATAAGGTTCGCTCAGCCATTGTGGATCGGGCGTCGTTTCCAATAAGACTTGTTTGAGAAATGTTGTGCCATGGAAATTGGGCGGCTCTGGATAGGTGATGCGTCCAGGATTCGTCTGGACATATTGCAACAGCGCCTGCATTGACCGCGGGGGATTTGGTCGCCGCGCCTGATCATGCATCAAGACCAACTGCGCTCGGCCCCAGGGCGCCTCTAAACCATCGGTTGGGACTGAAAAATCCGTTGCAATTGTTGGATCATCCAGATTGATGTGTTCTGCTGATGGCAAACCAGCGACAAAGGGCTCGCCAAGCAGTCCATCGCGTTTCATCCGGGCGAAATTTTCGCCATTGATCCAGAGCAAATCAACAGACCCCTGATCGGATGCACCGACTCGCTTCGCGGTCTGAATTCCTTGAATCACCATCGAAATATCATCAACTTTGACATGCTCAACGTTGATCTGATGACGTTCACTGGCGATTTGAGCCCAACGATCAATGTATTGATTGATCGCAGGAGAGCCTCCCCAAGCATAAAAATAGACAGTCTGGCCACGAGCCTCACGCTCAATCTCGCTCCATGATTGAGCTGTGGCTGAATAGCTGGCCATTAGCACAGTCATGAGTACAAAGAGACGAATCCACATCATTATCCGATCCTATTGATGGCGGCTCTTCAAGACCGCAGAGACTGCTGTCAACGAGCCAAGTAAAACCAAAGGTAACCAGACCTCCGGGCTTTGCAAGAGATTCCAATCTGGCTCATCGCCAGCTGTCAGTATGGTATCGAGGCCGCGACCAACAGCCACATAAATCGCCGTCCCCGGAAGGATTCCAATCAGGGTTGCAAACAGATAGTCCCGAGACTTCATCGAGAGCAGTGCGGGCAAAATATTGACTAACCAGAAGGGGAAAAATGGAATTAAGCGCATCGTCAGAAGCCATCGGATCGGGCTTTTGGCAAAGACAGATCGAACTCGGTCGAGCACCACATCGGCGCGACTGAAAAAGAACTCCCGAGCAACGGTTGATGCCAGAATAAATACCAGAAATGCACCCGTGGTTGCTGCCAACACGATCGTAGGCAAAGCCACCCATCCAAACACTGCAGATCCCGTCAAGGTCAGAAATGATGCGATCGGCAGCGATAAACTCACAGACGCGACGTAACTGAGAAAGAACAGGCTCAAAGCCCACCAAAATTGATCGCCGGCGAGTCGTTTAAATTCCGCATAATGACTCAACATCCCGCTGATGCTGAGGGAATCGCGACTGATCCAGATCACGAAAATCAAGCCAATCAGACCGACGGCCCACAACAGACGTTTCAAACGCTGATTCCTCTCATTGTCATCAAGTCCTCATTGCTGAAACAGGCGAAACTCCATTTTAATTCAGATACCCTATGGGCATCTGCATAGATTTCATCCAAAGAGGTTTACGATGGCGGAAATATTTCCAGTCGGTTATCCAACACGGCGCCTACGTCGCAATCGCCGCGACGCGTTTTCTCGCGCGCTGGTGAGAGAGAATACTCTGACGACCTCACATTTAATCTATCCGATGTTTGTACTCGACGGACATGATGAACGGGAAACCGTGCACTCAATGCCTGGAGTCGAACGGTTATCGATTGATCTGATGCTGAAACAAGCCGAACGCGCATTTTTATTAGGTATCCCAGCGGTTGCCTTGTTCCCGGTTGTTCGCAACAACAAGACTGATGATGGACGAGAAGCTTACAATCCAGATGGTCTGGTACAGCGTGCCGTTCGTGCGCTTAAATCAGAACTACCCGACCTCGGCGTCATCACCGATGTCGCACTTGATCCCTATACCACCCATGGTCAAGACGGTCTCATTGATGCATCAGGCTACGTCTTGAATGACGAAACCTGTGACGTCTTGGTCCAACAAGCGCTCTCGCATGCCGAAGCAGGAGCCGATATCGTGGCACCGAGCGACATGATGGATGGGCGCATTGGCTTGATTCGTGATGCGCTGGAAGATGAAGATCACATTCATACACGCATCTTGGCCTATTCCGCGAAATACGCGAGCGCATTCTACGGACCCTTCCGAGATGCTGTGGGGTCCAGCACGAATCTTGGAAAAAAGGATAAGCGCACCTACCAAATGGATCCCTCCAACAGTGATGAAGCATTACATGAGGTTGCCGAAGATCTTTACGAGGGTGCAGACATTGTGATGATTAAACCAGGGCTTCCCTACCTGGATATCGTCCAACGCATCAAAACAACCTTTAAAGTTCCGGTTGCGGTCTATCAAGTCAGTGGCGAATACGCCATGATTCAAGCCGCACATCAGAACGGATGGATTGACGGCAAGGCCGTCATGATGGAAAGTCTCGAATCAATGGTTCGTGCCGGCGCGGACTGTATACTGACTTATGCCGCGATCGAGGCGGCCGAAAACCTCACTGCCTAGACAAAAAAACATAACGAGGACGAAATGAGCGATCACATTACAACTTTGACTAACGAAAACTTTGATTCAACAATCAACGACGCGCAAACCCCTGTACTTGTGGACTTCTGGGCCGAATGGTGTGGCCCTTGTAAGATGATCGCACCGGTCTTAGAAGAGCTTGCGACCGAATATGACGGCCGCCTAACCATCGCTAAGTTGAACGTCGACGACCATCGCGAAGCGACTGAGAAGTTCAATATCCGCGGTATTCCAACCCTCATCCTTTTCAAAAACGGTGAACCAGAAGCCACAAAAGTCGGCGCACTGTCGAAAAGCCAGCTGGCTGCTTTTATTGACTCAAACATTTAAAGGACTAGACGAGCACACCGAAAGCGCCTAAGCTTTCGGTGTGGATGAATTTCACGCCCCCTTTTTTATTTCAGAACTCAACGTTACCAACCAACCAAAATAGCGCCCATGGTCCGATCCAGGGTGATTCAGAGAACACATGAACCTCACAGAACTTAAGAAAAAATCAATGCCGCAGCTCCTTGAGATTGCGGAAAGCATGGACCTTGAAAACCTCGCACGATCTCGCAAACAAGATGTGATTTTCTCCATCTTGAAAGCCCATGCGAAAAGTGGTGAAGACATCTACGGCGATGGCGTCTTAGAAATTTTGTCGGATGGCTTTGGATTCTTGCGGTCTGCTGACGCAAGCTATCTCGCGGGTCCAGATGATATTTATGTCTCACCGAGCCAAATACGACGATTCAACCTTCGTAAAGGTGATTCAATTGCTGGAAAAATTCGGCCTCCAAAAGATAGCGAACGCTACTTTGCGCTGTTGAAGGTTGATGAAATCAATTTTGATAAGCCAGAAAACGCCAAGAACAAAATTTTATTCGAAAACCTCACACCCTTGTTCCCCGAAGAACGAATTAAAATGGAGCAAGGCAATGGTTCAACTGAAGATTTAACCGCCCGAATTATTGATCTGGTCTGTCCGATCGGTAAAGGCCAACGCGCACTGATCGTTTCACCGCCGAAAGCGGGTAAAACGTTGATGCTTCAGAATATCGCCAACAGCATCACCAGAAATAACCCCGAATGCTATCTGATCGTCTTGTTGATCGATGAACGGCCCGAAGAAGTCACCGAAATGCAACGAACCGTTCGCGGTGAAGTCATTGCATCAACATTTGACGAGCCTCCAGCGCGGCACGTGCAAGTCGCCGAAATGGTCATCGAAAAAGCCAAGCGACTCACAGAGCACAAGCGCGATGTGGTGATCTTGCTGGACTCAATCACCCGTCTCGCTCGGGCATACAACACCGTTCAACCATCATCAGGCAAGGTTCTGACAGGTGGTGTGGATGCGCATGCCTTAGAACGACCAAAACGATTCTTTGGTGCCGCTCGAAACATTGAGGAGGGCGGTAGTCTCTCGATTATTGCGACAGCACTGGTCGATACCGGTTCGAAGATGGATGAAGTGATTTTCGAAGAGTTCAAAGGAACAGGTAACTCTGAACTGAACTTGGAAAGACGTGCCGCAGAGAAGCGGATCTTCCCAGCGATTAACATTCGTAAATCCGGAACACGTCGCGAAGACCTACTCACAACAGAAGAAGAACTGCAGCGGATGTGGATTTTGCGGAAACTGCTGGATTCAATGGAAGATCTCCAAGCGATCGAGTTCTTGGTTGATCGCATTAAGACAACCAAAACCAACGATGAATTCTTCCAGTCGATGAAAAAGCGCTAAGCGAGGTCTTCGAGTAAGCGGTGTCTTAAATCTTCAAGTGCCGCTGTTCGACCCGTCTCGGACTCAACACGGAGCAGCAAAACCAGAGGATTGGATGGATCCAGTTGGTTCGCTCGATCAACGTGATGTCTTGCTTCCGCCTCAAGCCCAGAAGCCAGTGCGAGTCTCGCTTGAACTCTGCTTGTGCTTTCGCCAGCGAATTTAAGCTGGCCAACCGCGACAATGGGTCGTCATCGCCAACCGTTTCGAGGCCCAGGGCCCAATCTTCCCGCCACTGCTTTTTCAGTGATTTCAACAACGGCTTAAATTCTGTCGGCATTGAATCGTGCTCAATCGCTTTCGGAATACTCGCCATCAAACGTTCGGCAGATTCCAAATAACGCTCGGACTCATCCAACTGCTCCAGTCGACGCGCCGCCTCAGAGGCCAACAGCCAATGTAATGCAGGTAGGGACTCCGAACTGGCATCTTTTTTTAAGACCGACAGTGCGCGCGCGGGCTCATCACGACGCAACCACAGTGCGCCTTCGACTAATCTAGAATCTGCTTTTCGGTGACGCATCCGGCCCCAGGCTCTCAATAGATTGAGGGGGAGCCGTCCAAGCGCACCGCCTAAACCAAACAGCACCCAAAGCGCGACCGTGATTGCGAGAAAACAAATGACAAAGGCCCAGAGTGACATCTCAATGGTGTACCCGCCGTAG
>QXYM01000082.1:4075-11453 GCA_009886945.1 Litorivicinus sp. | reverse complement strand
AGGTAGGTCTCCGGGCTGGTTCAGGGCAATTCCATTTGCCGAATCACTCGCACCTTCCCATCAAAAATGACAGTGGTATTCACGAGGACTCATGACTGAACATACCGTTGCGGGGGCAGCTTCGGACTTGGCTAAGCCTTACCGAATTCCCTGTTATGCCGATCGCTCGGCCACCTAACGAGAGGTTGGGAGTATAGATTGCGAAAACGCAGATGCAACTCGTCTTTTGGCTATATCGCTGTAATGACCAACGCTGCAACAGCCCACAAAAGAAGCGAACGCTCGGCAAGCGACTGCACCTCCTCAATGTGGTAGCGAGCCGCATCATCGCCATCACCGAGGATTGGTTCTTGTTTGATCAGACCCTGCACGCAACGAGAACCTCCAAGCTTTACGCGAATAGCGCCTGCGGTTGCAGCAATCAGGATACCGGCCTCGGGATCTGAGAATTCGCTGGCTTGACGTGTCCAGACAGCGCGCGAGCGTTCCCGATCTCCCATGAATCCGAGCGTGAGTGCCATCAGCCGAATTGGGACCCAGTTGAGGAGAGCGACCCAGCGCTCTGATGTTTCTCCCGATCCATGGCGGTGTGCGATGACAGTTGAAGTCCAATACAGAAGAATTCCGGGTAAGCCACCGAGCGCGAACCAAGCTAGTGGTATGAAAACGTTTTCGGCAAGCTTCAACACCTGTGTTTCGACGGAAATCCGGGCGACCCCATTTTCATCCAATTGACTGGCATCAGTTCCTGAGAATTCAGTGAGTTTGATCTGAGCTTGAGAGAACGAGCCATTTCGTAATTCGGTCAGGATTGCCTTCGAATCTTCAGTCACTTTGCCATAACGGATAATCAGAACTAATGCGCAAAATGTCACGATTACACCGACTAACGGCATGTAAGCGATGATGGCTCCCAGAGTGACCGCGCCCCCGACAATGACCGGTAAGCGCAACGTATTGGGTAAAGAATCTGTCGCTTTTTCAATCGCACCAATAACTTTTAAGCGATATGGCTCAATGCGATCAGAGGCGACGAGGCGACTGAAAAGAAGAGCGGCAACAGCCAAAACTAATGCGTTCATGAAAAATCCTTCAAACTTTTAGAAACTGTAGCATGAAGCCAGTTACACTTGCGTTATGTTCAATCCGTTATCAGTTTGCATTGGTCTTCGGTACACCCGCGCAAAGCGACGAAACCATTTTATTTCGTTCATCTCTGCTGTCTCAATGGCAGGATTAACATTAGGTGTCGCGGTCTTAATTCTTGTCCTGTCTGTGTTGAATGGTTTTGATCGGGAGTTACGAACACGGATTCTCGGCACGGTGCCGCATGCGTTGCTCGAATTTGAGACCGCGCGATCGGATCTAGAGCCAATCACTGAAAAGCTCATGAGGAATCGCGCGATTGTCGGCGTTGCGCCCTTGAACCAAGGTGAAGGCTTGTTGGTCGCAAACGGACGGACTGTATCAGTGGCTGTCTTGGGCGTTGACCCAAACAAAGAGTCCGAGGTCTCCATTCTTCCGAGTCATATGACCCAAGGTGAATTCACAGATCTGAATCGTCGTCGTTTTTCGATCATTTTAGGGTCGGGTGTGGCCGCGAATCTCGATGTGATTCCGGGCGACCAAGTGACTCTTTTGATTCCGGAAGCGACGCTGAGTTTGGCTGGCGTGACTCCACGACTCAAACGTCTGCAAGTGGTCGGTATTTTTGAAGTCGGTGCTCAGTTAGATAATCAATTGGCATTTGTTGAGTTATCGGATGCTGCTCGACTCTTTAAACTGGGAGAGGGGGTCGCTGCGCTTAGACTCCAATTCGACAATCTCTTTGAAGCCCCTCAACTGATTCGGCCCATCGCCCAGGAAGTCAGCACCTCGCTTGGATTACCCATTCGTTTTCAGGATTGGACGCGAACTCAAGGTAATTTATTTGAGGCGATCCAATTGGAAAAGACCATGATCGCCCTGTTGTTAACGCTCATTATCGCAGTGGCGGCATTTAACATTGTCTCGACGCTCGTCATGGTGGTGACTGATAAGCGTGCGGATATCGCGATTCTAAAGACCATTGGATTGTCACCGGTCAGTGTGATGGGTGTGTTTATTGTTCAAGGGACCTTGGTCGGAGTGATCGGGACCATTGTCGGGGTCTTTCTGGGGGTTCCACTGGCGCTATCAATCACTGATATTTTGGGATTTTTGGAATCTGTCTTTGGTTTTTATCTGTTTAACCCAAGCGCTTATTTCATCTCTGATTTGCCATCTGAATTGCGCTGGTCCGATGTGGGCTTGGTCGCGGGTTTGAGCATTGGCCTATCGATTGTGGCAACGCTATATCCTGCGCTGAAAGCCAGTCGAATCGTTCCGGCTGAGGTGTTAAACCATGAGCGATAATGTGCTGCTTGCACTTCGTGAAGTTTCCTTCGCTTATGGAGAGGGAGAGACTGCTGTATCAGTTCTTGAGGGTGTGAATTTTTCGGTTGAAGCTGGACAGCGATTAGCACTGTTAGGCCGAAGTGGTTCAGGAAAAAGTACCCTCATGAATATTCTTGCAGGCCTGTTGCTTCCGGAACAAGGATCGGTCCTTTGGCAGGGTACCGACATCACCCAATTAAGTGAGTCCAAGCGAGTCGCCTTGCGTCGTCAAACCATTGGCGTGGTGTACCAATTTCATCACTTACTCCCGGAATTCTCAGCGGAAGAAAATGTGATGCTACCGGCGATGCTCTCTGGATATTCTCCAGCAAAAGCGAAGCAGATCGCGATTCGATTACTGCAGCAAGTGGGGCTTGAGCATCGAGTGGCCCATCGTCCGGGTGAACTGTCCGGCGGCGAGAGGCAGCGTGTTGCAATTGCACGAGCGCTTGCAGGCAATCCTAAGGTCCTGTTGATGGATGAACCGACGGGCAACTTGGATGAGGCGACCGCCGATTACGTGTTATCCATGTTGATTGATTTATCAAAGACCACGGAGACTAGTCTGGTGATCGTGACTCACGATCGTCGGGTGGCAGCTCAGACTGATCAGCAGTTTGAGTTGCACCATGGTCAGTTACAGTCCGTTTGAGAAATCGCCCTTTGCGGCGCTTCCAGTTATAGCCGACCTGCAGACTCCACCAGATTCGGATGACTGTAAATCCGATGATGCTCAAGATGACGCCGATGATGACGGATCCCGTTAATAGGGGCCACCAAATGAGGTTGATTTGGTTCTGTATCCACTCAATCGTCACCTCTTGAGGCCAACTGACCCCGTCACTGCCTAACACCCATGCGCCTAGCTGGTATGCGAAGAAATAATAAGGCGGCATGGTAATGGGATTGGTGAGCCAGACCAGACCGACCGAGAGCGGTACGTTACATCGCAAAACCAACGCAAAGACTGCAGCTGCAACCATTTGCAGTGGCATTGGCATACAGGCCCAAAACAGTCCGTTTAAAAAGGCCAGTGCGACCGATCGTCGGTTCAGATGCCAAAGATCATCCGCGAACAGTTGTCGCCCAACCCAGCCCCATCGACGCATGTGTGCAATCTGCTCGGGTGGCGGCATGATTCTCGAGACAAACTTTTTCGGCATGACCTTCTTGTCGATGTCTGACATCTGGGTTAGTCAGGGACTGACTCAAATGAATGATTTCTTTTCCATGCTTCAGGCATGATGATTTGGTCCCTGATTGTAAGCAGTTTGCCTTGGTTTCCAAGCGCTTTATCGCCTTTTTCGTTGATTCTTTTGGCGACCATGCTGATTTTGTCGCGATTCCCGTGGCTGGGTCTTTTCTGCATAGTTGTTGCAATCCAGGAAATCCGAATCACTGATCGAGTGAATTTGCTCTGGCCTGAATCGACTCAAGCGGTCTCATGTGCTGGCGAGGTTCGAGTGGACCGTCTTCTGAACCAAGCGATCGACTTCTCCTCGGCTTCAGCGACTTGGACTCAAATCGATTGCCATGGGTTAGAGGAGGGGTCACGGGTGAAGTTGCAGGCGGGACCCAACTATCGACTCCAAACTGGAGATCGCGTCAAAGGTCTGTTTCGGCTGTCTCCTGTGATCGGATTTCAGAATCCTGGTGGATTCGATGCCAGACGACACGCATTGGCCAATGGTTGGCGCGTTAAAGCGCAGCTGGTTGACGGCGAGATTCTATCGCAGACAAGTCAGCGGTCCTCGCTACGGGATCAAACCCACGCTTGGCCGAATCCAATTCGCGGTCTTGCGCAAGCCCTGTTATTCGGTGAGAAGCAGGCGTTGGATCGCCGTGTATTAACCGTGTTTGAAACGCTGGGGTTGTCCCACCTTCTGGCGATTTCAGGTCTTCACGTGGGTTTGGTATTGGCTGCACTCTGGTGGTTGGCCGGCCGCTCCGTCTGGCCTCGACACCCCCATCAACGCGCGATATTTCGCTCAGGGATTGTTTGTCTTGGCGCCTATTTCATCGCGTCTTGGACATTATTCAGTCCAAGCGTCGTGCGTGCGGGTGTCATGGCGACATTTCTCAGTGTGATCCCGGTATTCGGTCTCAGATTCACGCTGCATCAAGTCATTGCGATCACCCTCGCGTGTATCGTTGTATTTGATCCAATGATAGCGCTGTCGACAGGATTCTTGATGTCTGCCGGTGCAATCGTGTTGATCGCTCAGATCCTATGGGCGACTCGTACCCGCGGCCTGATCCATCTATTGGTGATGCAGCTAGGGTTTAGCTGTGTGTTGGCGGTTCTGTTGAGTCATTGGCTTGGGTTTGATTATCCGTGGCTTGGGATCCTGGCAAATGTCGTCGTCGTCCCATTGCTGCCCGTGTTACTTCTGGTCCTGGCCATCGCCTTGGTATTTGATTGGGGTTGGTTGGTTGCAGTCGCAAACACGGTGATTGCCTGGAGTATCGAGACACTCGACGTCCTCTTGTTTCGGACTAATTTTGGTGTGATCCCCTCAGAATGGGTGTTGGCCTGTCTCTTTGCGCTCGGTGCCAGTGTCTTGTTGCCAAAGCCGTTGCCGCGTTGGTCTTTCTTGGCGCTGGCGATCTCTTTGGTTGTTCAGCTTGAGAGTCGGGGAGTGGATCGATTAGTGATTCACGATGTGGGGCAAGGATCGGCATCAACTCTGGTTTCAGGAAAAACACGAGCGATGTTTGATCTCGCAGCCGGTCAGGCTGAGCGTTGGTCGCGAACAGGGCAGTTTCTCCCAATATCGAGAGGCTTTGATCTTGACGCGATTTTGATCAGTCATGGAGATATGGATCATTCCGGAGGATTAGTCTCTACCTTACGACAAACGGCTATCCCACCAGTGATTGAAGGTGGAGGATCCATGGAAGAATGGGTGAGACCTTGTCACGCCACCCATCGAATCGGTGATGTCTCAGTTGACCTGTTGTGGCCGGTTGGTCCAGTTGAGGGATCAGAAAATCGGCGAAGCTGTGTCTATTTGTTGTCCGCTCATGGTCAATCGGTGTTGATGATGGGCGATGCAGATTGGTTTGCTGAATCACAGGTTGTGAAGGCGCTTCATCGACGAAACCTGCTGGGTGAGATTGACGCTGTAGTCGTCTCTCATCACGGCGCACGCGACGGATCGAATCCTTCATTTGTTCAGTTGGTGGGAGCGAATCACGCTTTCATCAGCGTTGGGCAATCCAATCGATATGGGCATCCGCACCGAGAAGTCTTAGAGCGATGGGCAGAGGCTGGTGCCCAACTGCATCGAACCGATCTCGATGGCGCGCTGACCTTTGATTTTCAAGATGGGCGGGTCAGTCGGTATCGACAGACGAGTCCAAGTCGGTGGTCACAGGCGCCAATTGGCCAGCGATCAAATGAATGGTCCGATCAATCGACAGTAGGGTCTCGGGCTGATGGCTGATAATCAAAGTTGTTCGATTGGCCTTCAGGTTCTCAAGTCCTTTGAGAACTTCTTCGCGGCTTTTGTGATCAAGCGCACTGGTTGGCTCATCCAGTAATAAGATTGGCGCATCCTTGATAAATGCGCGGGCAATGGCAATGCGTTGGCGTTGACCGCCAGATAAGCGGTTACCGAAAGGTCCAATTTGCGTATCAAAACCCTCCGGCAGTGCTTCGATAAACTCCAGCGCGTGCGCCTGTCGTGCTGCGTCTTGAACCTCTTCATCGGTGGCCTCAGGCCATCCAAAGCGAATATTGTCAGCGATGGTGGCGTCAAACAGATTCACTTGTTGACCCACCAGGGACAATTGTCGACGCCGCTTGGCGAGGGGCCAATCTTTCAGTGATTCCTGGTTGATCCGGATGTCTCCGTCTTGGGGCTCTAGAAATCCGGCAATCAACGCGATTAAGGAGGACTTTCCTGAACCTGAAGGTCCAACGAGCGCGACACTCTCTCCAGGATTGACTGTGAAAGAGACAGAATCGAGCGCTAATTCTTCAGCGTTGGGATAGCGGAATGTCACATCCTTCACATCAAGTGATGCTCGCTGAAGTGCCTCATGGTTTCTCGATTGTCCGCGCTGGTTGTCGAGCGTTTGATCGAAAATTTGGTAAATGGATTCAGCGGCTGCCAGACCACGCTGAATGGTTGCATTGACGCCTGTGAGTCGTCGAACCGGATCAAAAATCATTCCCATGGCAGTGATATAGGCGACAAACTCACCCGGACTTAAAAGATCGCGAGCACTCATCTGCGTACCAATGAGAATCACAACGCCAATGGTGATTGCGGCCAGGATCTGCACCAAGGGCACATTCAGTGACTGAATCTTGATGACACGCATTTGCTCATGACGTAGCCGCTTGTTGATGTGCTCAAAACGCGCCTGCTGATTGTCATGTCCGCCAAAAATCTTAATGTCCTTGACGGCCAGCAACGATTCCTCGATCAGTCCGGTCAAACGGCCTGTCCACGTTTGTAGATCCTGATTTGAACGGCGCATTTTCACACTCGCCTTTTTCACCACAAAGGAGACGACGGGAGCTGCGATCAAAAGGGCTAATGACATTTGCCAAGAGGTATAGATCAAAAAAGCCAATAAACCAATGATCATCAAGGTGTCTTTGATGATGACCATCCAGGCTGTAGAAACAGCCTCTCCGACTTGGGCAACGTCATAGGTGATACGGGATAACAGGCGTCCACCTTCTTCAGCATCGTGGTCGACCATCGGAAGATCCAGTTGCACTGCAAAGACCTCAGAGCGGATATCGGCCACTGTCCGGTTCGCAACATATTGGCTTGAGACAGAGGCGACGTATTCTGAAATGCCTTTGAATACAAAGACAGCAACGATCAGAAGTGGAATCTGGATCAGTGCACTTGGATCTTTATCAATCAGAGATTCATCGATCAGAGGCGCCATTAATGCTGGTAGCAAGGGCTCCATCGCGGCAGTTGCAGCCATGGACAACATG
>QXYM01000082.1:0-4065 GCA_009886945.1 Litorivicinus sp. | reverse complement strand
AGTAGGGCAGCGCCTCTCGGATCAGACGGCCATAGGTCCGCATATCGCTTTTCATTCGCGCCTTAACACCCAATCCACCCAGAAATTCGCAAAACCACGTGGCTTAAATTCATGCTCCATGATGTCCCGATCATAGTCGGAATTCACCCATTCCAGAAATGTGGGTTCGGTTGCCGCTGGATGTTGATGCTTCCAGGCATCGCGGTAGCGAATGTAAGACTCAAAGAAATGGTCGAGGATTCCTGTCTTCGCACTCCGAAAATGACCATAAGTCCAATGCAGTTGTTCCTTGGCTTCATCAATGGGTTGGCCGAGGCGAAAGTGGCAATAGAGCACGGCAAAAATACCGGCACGGTCAGCTCCAGATTTACAATGCGTGAGTGCCGGTGTTTCGAAATCATCGATCAAAGTTTTCAGCTCGTTGATCTGATCTGCGGTTGGAAGACCCCGCGAATGCACTCGCGTATTAATCAGTGTGATGCCAGCTTCTTCACAGGCTTTTGCTTCCAACTGGTATCGACCTTGGGTTGGATTGTAGCCACGAAGATTAATGATGGTTTTCAGCCCAAGGTCTCGTTTGTACCGGTGAATCCGTGCGACACTCGGCTGATTGCTCCGGTACAAGGGCCCCGGCAGACAGAAACGATTGGAATAGAGCGATCTCAGAAAACCGTGGTCAACGAGCCACAAATCAAGATTCGCTTTCATTGATTGCCACAGTGTGAGTGGTGTGGATGGTGGTGCTTTACCCCAGCCTTCAATTGACACAGACGATCCTTTTGCTTTCAAGTAGCGCGGAGGATACTCAATTCGGGGATATTCTGCACAGGAATAGAGGGAATTCGTGCATGAAATTTGGCTTTGGTGGTTTGAAAGGTGCAAACGGATGGCCGGCACGATGGTCGAAGCCGGCGACGTCCCTGAGTCGAGTATTGACGCCCCTATTCGCATCATGGATGCAAAAAAAGCGGAAAAAAATTAGCAGAGCGCCCCAAGTGTCTCGGCAAATCCCGGTGATTTGTATTGGCAACATTGTGGTTGGGGGCTCTGGAAAGTCCCCATTGGTTGCCAGTCTTGCGCTAAAACTTCGGCAAGCAGGGTTTACTCCTGGAATCGTGAGTCGTGGGTTTGGTGGTCAAGCCAAGAATCTCCCGATTGAAGTCACCGCAAACAGTCTCCCGACAGCGGTTGGTGATGAGCCACTCATGCTTCACAAGCGTACCAAGTGCCCAGTAATTGTGTGTCGGGATCGGGCTAAAGCCGTCGAACGTTTACATTTCCATCATCAGGTGGATGTGGTGTTGTCGGATGACGGATTACAAAACACTCGTTTATGGCGTGACTTTTCGGTGTGTGTGTTTAACAAAGACCAAGGGATCGGTAACGGTCTCGAAATGCCGTTTGGGCCGCTACGCGAGCCGTTGAGTGTGATTGATCACATGGATGCGATCATTGTTCGTGGCACCGACTATCCGAAGGAAATGCTGATTGAGATGGGGATTGAGACGCAAACCCCAGTGTTTGGCTCCGTCGCTGACATGGCTTATGTCTACCGATCTGATCAACCGGAGACGCATTATGGGTTAAGTGAGCTGGTCCATCATGGTGATTTCGATGCGATCGCAGGCATCGCCTCGCCAAGTCGCTTCTTTGAAGGATTGGAGCAAGCGGGTCTGTCGATTCGAGAGAATGCCTTTGCCGACCATCATGCCTATACCGAAAACGAAGTCGCCGCATGGACACAGATCATTACAACCGAGAAAGACGCGGTGAAATTGGTACACTTGGTGCAGGAGCCGTTTTGGGTGGTTGCATTGGATAGTCATCAACCAGAATTTGAAACGTGGTTAATCGATCGTTTAAAGCAGTGGAGTAGGGTATGAGTTTGGCGCCTCAGTTAAAGGGCTTGCTGGTATGTCCCTTGTGTAAGGGTGAAGTCGACATCCGTGAAGATGATCAGGAAATCTGGTGTCGCGCCGATGGGTTAGCGTTTCCAATTCGTGATGATATTCCAGTGATGCTAGCTGATGAAGCGAGACCCTTGACCGCCGATGAGCGGACTGATCGTTAATGAGTTTTCTTGCGGTGATCCCCGCTCGTTTCGGATCGACGCGTCTTCCAGGTAAACCACTTCTTGAGATCGCAGGACAACCCATGATCCAGCGTGTCTATGCACGGGCTGCGTCATCACAGGCTCAGCGCGTGTTAGTCGCCACCGACGATCAGCGAATAGCAGATGTGGTTCGAGGATTTGGCGGCGAATGTGTGATGACTGCATCAGACCATCCCACGGGGACCGATCGTTTAGCAGAGGTGGCTGATCTTCTTGGGTTATCTGCCGATGCGATTGTGGTGAATGTGCAAGGTGACGAGCCGCTCTTGCCTGCTTCTGCTATCCATCAGGTTGCGAGCATGCTTGAGACGCATCCGGAGGCCTCGATTGCCACCCTCTGTGAGCCGATACAGGACGAGTCAGAGATTGATGATCCAAACCAGGTCAAGGTGGTGAGAAGCCAATCCGGTCGAGCGTTATACTTTTCAAGGTCTCGAATTCCAGGACACCCAACACAAGCCAACGGGACACATTTTCGGCACATTGGTCTTTATGCCTATCGCGCGGGCTTCCTTCGAGACTTCGCGACTTGGAGACCGACGCCGCTTGAGCAGTTTGAACGATTAGAGCAGCTGCGAGCATTAGAGCATGACCGCCTGATTCAGGTTGATGTCGCGTTAGAATCAATTCCCCCGGGCGTCGACACTGAGCAGGATTTAGCACTGGTGCGTCAACATCTGGAACAGTCCGGTGTTTAACCTGACCGGACTGACAACTCTGAAGCTTCCGTTTTATGCAGCTTCAATCCTCAAGTTGTCATCGATTGAAAACGTGTGTGTGTCGATGCCAGAGTTGGCATCAACACCCCGTTTGATTGTTGGCGGAGGTAGCAATTTAGTGGTTCTGGAGCCTGAGTTTGACGGAGTCGTCTTGCGGCCTGAAATTCAATACTTTCAGCCCATGCAAAAGGGCGACGATGTGTATTTGGAGGTGGGTGCCGGGCATTCCTGGCATCACACTGTGATGCAGACCCTCAATGAGGGTTGGTTTGGTCTTGAAAATCTGGCGTTGATTCCTGGTTGGATGGGAGCTGCACCGGTACAGAATATCGGTGCTTACGGCGTTGAGCTGAAAGATCACTGCCACAGGGTGAAATTGTATGACTTCGAGGAACAGGCAGTCATTGAGCTTGCCGCATCCGAGCTTGCGTTCGGCTATCGACATTCGATTTTGAAACAATCCCCTGATCGATTTTTGGTCCTGACGGTGACTCTTAAACTGTCCACTCGACCTCAACCTCGAGTGGAGTATGGAGCGATTGCAGAAGAGTTACAGCGTCAGGGTCTCAATGCATCGATTCCCTTGGATGTTGCGAAAGCCGTGATGTCGATCCGGCAAGCGAAGCTGCCTGATCCGGATGAGACGCCAAACGTTGGTTCATTTTTCAAAAATCCTGTGGTTCGAACGGCAGTGGCAGATCGTCTGAAAGCGCAATTCCCAGAGATGCCAACCTATCCAGATGGTGAGCAAACGAAAATCGCAGCCGGCTGGCTCATTGATCATTTGGGGCTAAAAGGCCATCACATTGGCGGCTTTTCGGTTCACAAACGCCAGGCTCTGGTCCTGACCAATGATGGGTCGGGAACGGCTGACGACCTCAGAGCGCTGGTGAGCTTGATTCGATCATCGGTCAAAGCCACCTTTGGGTTGAGTTTGGCGGTTGAGCCGACAGAAGTCGGCCAACTCACCTAAGACTCGGTATTATTCAGCCTCTGTCACATTCAGGGATGATTCTGCCTGCGTTGGATTCGCTGCGACTGATTTTCGAGGACGTCCACGTCCGCGACGCTTCGCCTTTTCCGGTTCAGCGGAGTCGGCTTTGGTCGGTTCTGTGACATCTTCCATCAATTGTGCTTTGAGGTCAGAGACTGACAAGTCTGGACCGGACTCAGCGACATCAGGAGCACGACGACGCCCACGACCGCGGCCACGTTTGGGTTGCTCAGGAGTAG
>QXYM01000081.1 GCA_009886945.1 Litorivicinus sp. | reverse complement strand
GCGGGACTACACCGGCTGTGGAAACGAGTCGCCGTTGAATCCATCGCTATCCGATCGGGGATGCAAATTCTCGATTTAGCTTCTGGAACGGGGGACTTAGCCCGTGCAATGTCACGTCGCGCAGGTTCAGAAGGTCACGTCGTCCTCGCAGACATCAATGATCAAATGTTGCGAGTTGGCCGTGATCGATGCATCGATCACGGAGAACTGAAGGGTTTGAGTTGGTGCCAGTGTGATGCGGAGACACTGCCCTATCCCGACCAGTCATTTGATCGGGTGACCATCGGTTTTGGACTGAGAAATGTCACCAATAAAGACGCTGCGCTTCATGAGATGCACCGCGTGTTAAAGCCCGGTGGACGAGCGTTAATTCTCGAGTTCTCAACACCCGTCTCCGCTCCACTTCAGCAAATCTACGACGTGTACAGTTTCTCTGTGTTACCGACGATGGGCCAATTGGTCGCTCAAGACAAAGAATCCTACCAATACCTCGCCGAATCGATTCGAAAACATCCCAATCAGGAAACGCTTGCTGAGATGATGCGGCAGGCGGGCTTTGAAACCGTCAGCTATCAGAATTTAACCGGCGGCATCGTTGCCATTCATTCCGGAGCCAAATCGTGATCCCTCGCCTGATGCTGGCAGGCTTAGTGGCCGCCTCCGAACAAGCCATCACCGCGGGGATGCGTGCGGCTGACATTCAACCAGAGCAACTTGCTCCGATGGTCGGTAAAATCCTGAAACTGAGGATTACTGATCTTGATCTCGATGTTTGGATTGTTTGTGGCGAATCGCAGTGGTGGCTCGCTACTGAGTCTCAAGAAGCCGCCGATGTCGAATTATCAGGAACGCTCGGAAGCCTGGTTGAAACTGCACGATCGTTGACGCAACCGAATGCGCCATTGATCTTTGAAGGACTCGATATCCGCGGTAGTGTCGGGGTTCTACAAACCATGCAAAAAACCTTTCAGGCGATGGACCTCGACTGGGAAGATGCTGTGACTCAGGCACTGGGGCCGATGCCCGCCGGCTTACTGATTAAGACCCTTCGCGCCGCCAGAACTCAATGGCTCACCAGTCGGGCATCACTCAAGCGCCAAACAGAAGAGTTCCTTCGCACGGAACAAAAGACGCTAGTGACAGGGACTGTGTTCGGCGAATCCGAATCAAGGGTCACAGCACTCAATCGTCAAATTGATCGTTTAGATGCACGCATCAAACGACTTGAGGCATCGCATGGGTAGTTCATTTCGCCTTTTAAAAATTCTTCGTGTGCTCTTTTCAGAGCGCATTGATGAATTATTACCTCAGCCAAAACGCGGAGCACTCAAAGCTTTAGCCTGGTGTATTCCAACCATTCGCATGAAACGCTCACGCGGTGAGCGACTGCGTGATGCGCTTCAAACCCTAGGGCCTGTCTTCGTCAAATTTGGACAAATGCTCTCGACGCGAAGAGATCTATTGCCGCCAGATATCGCCGCGCCACTCGCGGAATTGCAAGATCAGGTGAAGCCGTTTGCGGGTGCGACTGCAAAAGCGATTATTGAAAGCGATCTTGAGTGCACAATCGATGCGATCTTCAGCGAATTCTCAGCCGAACCAATGGCATCAGCATCAGTCGCTCAGGTCCATTCCGCGCGACTGAAAACCGGCGAAGAAGTCATCGTCAAAGTCATTCGGCCTGGAATCGAAAAAGTCATTGAGGAAGATCTCAAACTGATGATGACAATCGCGAAGTTTGTTGAGAAAAACTTCGTCGATGGCAAACGACTGAAGCTTGTGCAGGTCGTTTCTGACTATCGCATGACGATTTTAGATGAGCTGGATTTGATGCGTGAAGCAGCCAATACAGCACTCATCCGCAGAAACTTTGAGCATTCGCCAATTTGTTATGTGCCGCAAATTTACTGGGATTACACCCGCCGCAACGTCATGGTCGAAGAACGAGTCTACGGCGTTCCAATTTCTCGCGTTGATATCTTCAAAGAAAAAAAGGTCAACATGGAGAAGCTCGCCGAACGGGGTGTTGAGATTTTCTTCACGCAAGTCTTCGATCACAGTTTCTTTCATGCGGACATGCATCCCGGTAATGTCTTCGTCGATATTTCAGATCCGGAAAATCCTGTGTATAAAGCGATTGATTTCGGGATCGTCGGCACCCTAGATCCTGAATCACAAGCCTATCTTGCACAAAATTTGATCGCATTTTTTGATCGTGATTATCGGGCAGTGGCGGAGCTCCACGTGGAATCGGGATGGGTGCCGAAAGACACCAATGTCGGCGAATTTGAGAGTGCTATCCGAACGGTGTGTGAACCGATTTTCCAGAAACCACTCGGTGAAATCAGTTTCGGCGTCCTACTGATTCGATTATTCGAAGTCGCTCGGCGATTCCAGATGGAAGTCCAACCACAGCTCGTTCTGCTGCAAAAAACATTGCTCAACATTGAAGGCCTTGGACGCGAACTCTATCCAGAGCTCGACCTTTGGAAAACCGGCAAACCCTTCCTCGAGCGTTGGGTCAAGGAGCGTCTGGGACCAAAAGGAATCGTGGATTATGCCAAGCGCAATCTTTCGCGCTGGGCAGTGCAGTTCCCAGCGCTCACCAACACACTTCTTTCGACTCCACAACGCATGGAACACCTGGAATCGATACAGCTGCAGCAGGCTGAAGCTCTGAAGCACTTGGCTTTGGAATCGAAAAAGCGACGGTATTCGGGGCACCTCAGTTCGTTACTCGGCGTCAGCGGACTACTGATCTCCGGGGCTGCATTGATGGCCGATCATGACTGGCTTGCCGGACACTGGCCGTTGGTCATTACCGCGTTATCTCTTGTACTAATTCTTAGGCGGTAATCATGGAATTCAAGGACAAGTTCACTCGAGAACAACTGCTCGACGCGGTGAACTTCAACGCCGATGGCTTAATCTGTGCAATTGCTCAGGATCACTCCACCAAAAACATCTTGATGGTTGCCTGGATGAATCGTGAAGCTCTGGATGAGACATTGAAGAGCGGACAGGTGGTTTACTACTCAAGGTCGAGACAGGCGTTGTGGCGCAAAGGTGAATCATCTGGTCAAACACAACAATTAGTGGATCTTCGGATAGATTGTGACAAGGACGCCGTTCTTTTAGGTATCCTACAAACTGGCGTGGCTTGTCATACGGGGCGCGCGTCCTGTTTTTCCTGGGCGCCAACCGAAAACGGCCATTGGGAAGCGGTTGAACCGGTGTTGATTGAGCCGAAGACTCTGTATGGAGACAAGCAATGACAGTCATTGAAGTCCTCGAAGATATGTTGGCCGAACGTCGCTTCGGTGATCCGGAGAAATCGTACGTTTCCAAGTTGCATCACAAGGGGCTCGACCACATCTTAAAGAAGGTGGGTGAAGAATCGACTGAAGTCGTCATGGCCGCGAAAGATGCCGTGCGATCAAAAAACAATGAGGATGTGATTCACGAAGTCGCCGATCTTTGGTTTCATACCTTGGTCCTTCTGTCGCATTTGGATGAACCACCCAGTGCGGTGCTTGCGGAGCTTGAGCGACGTTTAGGCGTGAGTGGTTTGGTTGAGAAAGCAAATCGAGAGAATGGGCATGACTGATTGTTTATTTTGCAAAATTCGGGACGGCGAAATACCGGCAGAGGTCATCTATAAAGATGACGATTGTTTGGCTTTTCGTGACATCAATCCCAAGGCACCGGTTCATTTTTTAGTGATTCCTCGCCGACATATCGAAAATTTATTGGACACAACACCCTCTGATGAAGGCTTGTTAGGGCGAATTCAGCTAAAGATTCCTCAGATCGCAAAGGAACAAGGGCTGGATTCAGGATTCAGAACGGTGTTGAATACGGGTCCCGGAGGCCATCAGGAGGTGTATCACATGCACTACCATGTCCTCGGTGGTGGCCCGTTTACTGGCTTTAATTAACAACACATAAAACAATAGGAGCCCGTTATGGGAATTGGTGGTATCAGTATTTGGCAATTGTTAATTGTCCTGGCCATTGTGATCATGATCTTTGGTACCAAAAAGCTGAAGTCGCTCGGTTCGGATCTTGGCAGTGCGGTGAAAGGCTTTCGTCAGTCCGTCACAGATAAGTCTGAAGAAAAACCTGCTGACGATGCGGCACAACCAACTGCCGAAAGCACTGTTCAGCAGAATGAGTCCAGCGAAGAACACACGAAACAGCAGACTGAAACGAAAGAGAAAGTCTAAGTGTTCGATATTGGTGCGACTGAGCTACTGCTGGTCGCCATCATTGGTCTCGTCGTCGTCGGCCCTGAGCGATTGCCCCGTTTAGCCCGCAGTGTTGGGCTGTGGGTGAAAAAGTTGCGTGGTCAAGTGTCGTCGATCCAGCAAGATATCAACCGTGAACTCGAACTTGAAGATCTGAAGAGACAGCTTGAAGCACGTGGTGGTGGCTTAAAGATGGAAGACATCGCAGGATCGGATCCACTAGGCCTCGACCAGACCACCAGTAATACAACAACAACGGAAAAGAATGAGCGATCCAAGCCTGAATGATCAGCCACTGATCGCCCATCTCATCGAACTCCGTGATCGCCTGATCCGGATTTTGGTTGTGATTTTAATCTTCTTCTTGGGGTTCATTGCGTTTGCCAATGATCTCTATGCATATCTTGCCGAACCGCTGCAGTCGCTGTTGCCTGAAGGCGCATCCATGATCGCAACGCAGGTGGCCTCACCTTTCTTAGCGCCCTTTAAGTTAGCGCTATACCTCAGCGTCTATTGCGGTGCTCCGATGATTCTTTACCAACTCTGGGGATTCATCGCGCCAGGGCTTTATGCCAACGAGAAGAAAATTGCCGGACCTTTGCTCATCTCCAGCATTTTCCTGTTCTATGCGGGGATGGCCTTCGCTTACTTTGTTGTATTCCCATTAGTGTTTGGATTCTTCACCACCGTCGGCCCAACTGGCGTGACGGTGATGACAGATATTGATGCTTATCTTTCCTTTGTCCTGAAGTTATTTCTCGCATTCGGTCTCGCGTTCGAGATTCCAGTGGCCACGATGCTGTTGATCAAAGCAGGAATTGCTTCACCGGAATCTCTGAAGGAGAAACGACCCTACGTCTTCATCGGGTGTTTTGTGGTTGGTATGCTGGTGACACCGCCAGATATGATCAGCCAAACCCTTCTGGCAGTCCCGATGTGGCTGTTATTTGAAGCAGGTCTGATTGGCGCTCGTTTCCTTGGCTCTAAGAAAACTGAAGATGCTGATCAAACAGACGGTGAAGAGAGTGAGCCAGTTGACTCTCAAGCAGTCGCAATGATCGATAACGAGGCTTCAGATCAAGATCATGAATCCTCGGATGACATCGATGAATTTGATCTCTATGCACCAGTGAAAGCAGACGATGACGATTCACCGATCATTGAGGAGCTCGATAAACCTGAGCCGCTTGATGACGATGGGACAGATGTCGGCCCACCGAAGCCATCCCAGAGCTAGTCAATGGCCGTAAAGTGCAGCCAATTCTTGAGTTGCCTCACAAAGCCCTTCAGCCATCTGCGGACTGAACGCGCAATGGCTCGCCTGATCTAACACGCGGAGCTTGAGAGCTGGGTACAGCTCTTTCATCCTCACCGCATTGGACAACGGACAAACGTGATCATTCGCGCCATGGAGCAACACCATCGGCAATAAAGCGATCTCCGCGTTGGGGTCACTGAACGTTGTGGGATCTAAAAAACAATCTTGGCTGAGATAGTGGTGCTCAATCTGAGCATGTGCGAGCTCAGCATGGGGTGAAAATCGGCTGGTTTTCTTAGCCTGCGAGTCACCAACAGATAATCGATACTCCCAAAGGTTCCACGCTCGAGCCGCCTGCAGTCGGGTAAACTCATCATCGGCATGTAAGAGATGGCGATAGGCGTTCAGTACCTCATGAAACGATGTTGTCTGGCATTCAATCGGTGCCATAAAATCAGCCCAAGCGGCCGGATACATCTCAGATGCTCCCCGCCCATACATCCATTCAAGATTACTTTCCGTGTTGAGAAAAACACCGCGTAACACCACGCCAAGGCAACGGTCTGGGTGTCGGGCCGCACACAGTAATGCCAATGTTGCGCCCCAAGATCCCCCAAACAGCACATAGCGCAACAGGTTGTAACGGGTTGTGATTTGGTCTAGATCATCAAGGAGTAAGTCCGTGGTATTCGAGTGCAATGAACCCGAGGGTTGTGATCGACCACACCCACGCTGATCAAAACAGACTATTTGGTATGTCTCAGGATCAAAAAAACGATGCATGAGAGGTGAGGTGCCCGCACCTGGACCACCGTGCAGACAGATCACCGGGATCCCCTGTGGATTTCCAAAGTGCGCAACCCATAAGTGATGATGACCATCGTTTGTGGTCATCACTTCTTCTAGGTAGGGCTGAATTTCGGGATAGAGTCTGTGCATACGCCCCCTTGTAAGGGGCGGCACGCACTCCTAGCTTGCCGCCTTAGACCGACCAGCACGTTTGCGATCGGACTCTTTGAGTAATTTCTTGCGCAGTCGAATGTGAGCAGGTGTCACTTCGACTAGCTCATCATCATCAATGAATTCCAGAGCAGACTCAAGCGTCATTTTGATGGGCGGTGTCAGAATCAGGTTCTCATCAGTGCCCGCAGCGCGGATATTCGTCAACTGCTTACCCTTTACTGGATTCACGGGTAAATCGTTATCTCGCGCATGGATGCCAAGCAACATGCCTTCGTAGACATCCACGCCAGGCCCAACCATAAGACGACCTCTGTCCTGCAGGTTATACAGCGAATAGGCAGTGGTTGCGCCATCAGTCATCGAAACCAGCACCCCATTGATTCGGTTTCCTAAATCACCAGCTTTGACGGGCCCATAGTGATCAAACACATGGCTCATAATGCCAGTCCCTGAAGTCATCGTCAGGAATTGTGAGCGGAACCCAATCAAGCCACGTGCGGCGATGATGTATTCCAAACGCAGTCGGCCCTGTCCATCTGGTGCCATATTTTTCATGTCACCCTTACGAAGGCCCATCGCTTCCATGACCGCACCTTGATGCTGATCTTCGATGTCGATCACCACATATTCAAATGGCTCTTCTTTGACACCATCATTGTCGCGGACGATCACTTCGGGACGTGAGACCCCCAACTCAAATCCTTCGCGTCGCATGGATTCAATTAAGACAGACAGATGCAGTTCACCGCGACCTGATACAACGAATTTATCCGGTGTATCACCCTGTTCGACGCGCAAAGCAACGTTATGAATCAATTCCCGATCCAATCGATCTTTGATATTTCGAGAAGTGACGTATTTTCCATCTCTACCCGCAAACGGACTGTCGTTGACCTGGAACGTCATACTCACGGTTGGTTCGTCAACAGTGAGAGGCGGCAATCCTTCAGGCGCATCCGTGGAACAAATGGTGTCAGAGATGGATAGCGGATCCAGTCCTGTGATGCAGACAATGTCGCCGGCTGTCGCTGTCTGTTGTTCGATACGCTCAAGGCCAAAGTAACCGAGAATCTGCAGAATCTTTCCGTTCCGCGTGCCACCGTCACGATCCACCACCGTAACTTGTTGATTTCGCTTGAGCTGGCCACGACGAATCCGACCAACCCCAATAACTCCCTGAAAGGAGTTGTAATCCAGCGCAGAAATCTGCAGTTGCAACGGCCCATCTAAATCCACTTCTGGAGCAGGGCAATGATCAACGATGGCCTGTAAAATTGGCTCCATACTCTCTGTCAGTTGATCCGGTTCTGGACCTGACAATCCATTAATGGCTGAACAGTACACAACCGGAAAATCAAGCTGATCATCGGTGGCACCGAGCTGATCGAATAAATCAAAAACTTTATCAATCGCGCCGTGCGGATCTGCGCCAACCTTATCGACTTTATTCACGATCACGATTGGCTTCAGGCCCTGATTAAATGCTTTTTGTGTCACAAAGCGAGTTTGCGGCATCGGACCTTCGGCTGCATCAACCACCAGAAGAACCGCATCAACCATTGACAAGACACGCTCAACTTCGCCACCGAAATCAGCGTGGCCCGGTGTATCGACGACATTAATTCGATAGTCGTTCCAAGAAAGACCAGTATTCTTAGCGAGAATGGTGATGCCCCGCTCTTTTTCTTGGTCGTTTGAATCCATCACCCGCTCATTCAAGATGTCTTTCCGATCCAGTGTTCCTGAAGCGGCAAGCAACTTGTCGACGAGTGTGGTTTTTCCGTGGTCAACGTGCGCGATAATGGCCACGTTACGTATGCGTTCAATCATAATGTCCTCCGAGCGCGCGGGAGTATAGCGGACACTTGATGTCAGCTGTGTGTTTTTTTGCCTAGCAGCAATTTGCACTAATGTGGTGCGCTTTAAATCCCATGTTGCACAAATTAGGTGCAATTTAAGGGTGACTTGCACCACAATAGCACCCGCATTTGCTTGAAAACCAAGCCTTTGAAAAAAGCGGCACAGCGATTGCTAATAGCAACTGAGCGCTCAGCCCGCATGGGTTGAGGATTTGAGTTCGACAGACGGAGCCAAACATGTCCGAAAATACTTTGAAATTAATTGCAGATAGCGAAGCCCGCTGGGTTGACCTTCGCTTCACTGATCCACGTGGTAAAGAGCAGCACGTGACATTCCCAGCCCACGCTGTTGACAGCGAGTTTTTCGTTGAAGGCGCGATGTTTGATGGTTCGTCGATTGCCGGTTGGAAGAGCATCAACGAGTCCGACATGATTTTGATGCCCGATGACTCCACTGCAGTCGTCGATCCATTTACGGAAGAAGTGACCATTAACGTTCGCTGTGACATTGTTGAGCCAAGCACCATGCAGGGCTACGAACGTGACCCTCGCTCGGTCGCCCGTCGCGCTGAAGAGTATTTGAAATCGACAGGGATTGGTGACACCTGTTTCTTCGGACCAGAGCCTGAATTTTTCGTCTTCGATAACGTGCAGTGGAAAGCTGACATGCAAGGCGCAATGTACAAAATCGACGCTGAAGAAGCTGCATGGTCAAGTCACGCAGAAATCGAAGGCGGCAACATGGGCCACCGCCCATCAGTGAAAGGTGGATACTTCCCAGTTCCTCCAATCGACTCACACATGGATCTGAGAACGGCGATGTGCGAGACCATGGAAGGCATGGGGCTCGAAGTTGAGTTGCATCACCACGAAGTGGCAACCGCCGGTCAAAACGAAATCGGTGTGAAGTTCAACTCGTTGGTGAAAAAAGCCGATGAAGTACAAATTCTGAAATATGTCATCCACAATGTCGCACACGCTTACGGTAAAACCGCCACGTTTATGCCGAAGCCACTGGTGGGTGATAACGGTTCAGGGATGCACTGCCACCAGTCAATCTGGAAAGATGGTCAAAACTTGTTCGCAGGAAACGGCTATGCAGGACTGTCTGATGAGGCGCTTTACTACATTGGCGGCATCATCAAGCACGCTCGGGCATTGAATGCCTTTACGAACGCATCAACCAACTCATACAAGCGTCTGGTCCCTGGTTTCGAAGCACCAGTGATGCTGGCTTACTCGGCGAGGAACCGTTCTGCATCGATCCGTATTCCTTACGTTTCTAACGCCAAAGGTCGTCGAATCGAAGTTCGCTTCCCAGACCCAACCGCAAACCCATACTTGGCATTTGCTGCCATGCTGATGGCAGGTCTTGACGGGATTCAGAATAAGATCCACCCAGGCGAAGCGGCGAGCAAAGACTTGTATGACTTGCCTGAAGAAGAAGCGAAAGCAATTCCGACGGTCGCTTCAAGTTTTGAGCAAGCCCTGGATGCACTGGACGCAGATCGTGGCTTCCTCACTGCCGGTGGCGTATTCACCGACGGGATGATCGATGGCTATCTCGAGCTCAAGCGCGGTGAAGTGGAGCGTCTGAATATGACCACTCACCCAATCGAATTCGGGATGTACTACAGCGTATAACCGAGATGGCCGGAGGTCACTCCGGCCGATTGATCCATGGACACTCGGCTTCTTGATGCGCTCAACACCGGAATCGTCCTACTCGATGAGGAGCGGACCGTATGTTGGGCCAATGAGGCCGCGACTCGGATTACGTCCATGGGGATGCGTCAATTGGCATCGGCACCCTTCGAAAGCTGGGTTGCTGATGGCCAAGCATCTGAATTGAAAGAATCTCTATCGCACTGCATCCGCAGTGGACACAGTTTTACCTTTCGAGAACTTATTTTGATCAGAGACGACTTTGCCACGACCACCGATGCCTCCTTCAGTCGATTGCAGGATCCTGTTGGATCTGGTCTGGTGCTTGTGGAACTCTCTGAAGTCGATCAACTGCTGAAAATTTCACGCGATAGCCGACTCTTAAGTGATGAAGCCGGATTTCGGAAGCTGGCTCAAGGGCTCGCTCATGAAGTCAAGAATCCGCTTGGTGGTATCAAAGGTGCCGCACAACTCCTTGCTAAAGAAGCCGGGGCAGCCGAATTCCAGGAGTACCTCTCCATCATCATTTCAGAAGCCGATCGATTAAAAGAGTTGGTTGATCGCTTACTCGGCACTCCGCAGGCGCATGACAGCGAAGAGTTCAATATCCATCTCATTCTTGAGCGAGCACGCTCATTATTAAGTGCTGAATCCGGCGGCACTATCGAGATGCACCGCGATTATGATCCAAGCCTTCCGGAAATTCACGCTGACCGGAATCAATTGTTCCAAGCCATCTTAAACATCGCGAAAAACGCACTGGAAGCGGTGACCGAATCCAATACCCCATCCCCCTGGGTTCGATTCAGCACGCGTGCCGTTCGCCGTGCGCATCCGGGATCGAAAGGTGCGCATACAATGCTTCGAGTGCGAATCGAGGATAATGGACCGGGGATTCCTGACGACCTCAAAGACAGAATCTTCTTTCCAATGGTCTCAGGGCGCGCCCAAGGCTCTGGAATTGGATTATCCATTACACAAACCATCATCTCGCGGCATCACGGTTGGATTGAAGTGGAATCTGAACCCGGACACACCGCCATCGATGTGATATTGCCATTTGGAGATACGCCATGAGCTCACCCACAGTTTGGGTTGTTGACGACGACCGCTCGATTCGCTGGGTGTTAGAAAAAGCACTTCAGGGTGCAGGCTTGCAACACGCTGTCTTTGATTCTGCGAAAGCAGCCCGCAAAGCGCTCGAAGTCGAAACCCCGACCGTTGTCATGACTGACATCCGGATGCCTGGCGAAGATGGTTTATCACTCCTTGAACATCTCCATACCGTGTCGCCCAAACTTCCAGTCATTGTGATGACGGCTCACTCCGACTTAGACAGTGCAGTGGCCTCTTATAGCCGCGGTGCATTCGAATACTTGCCCAAGCCATTCGACGTCGATGATGCCATTTTACTGGTTCAGCGCGCACTCGAACGCCATCAGCAACATCCGATGGCTGCTGAAGCTGAGGTCGATAATGCTCAACCACAAATTTTGGGTGAAGCACCCGCCATGCAAGATGTGTTTCGAGCCATCGGCCGGCTTGCCCAAGCAGAAATCACCGTTCTCATCAATGGCGAGTCTGGAACAGGAAAAGAGTTGGTCGCCAAGGCTGTTCATACCAATTCACCCCGAAAAAATGGGCCCTTTATCGCGTTGAACATGGCGGCAATTCCGAAAGATCTCGTGGAATCAGAGCTCTTTGGCCATGAAAAAGGGTCCTTTACCGGTGCCACTGGAGCCCGAACCGGACGGTTCGAACAAGCGAATGAGGGCACACTGTTTCTTGATGAAATCGGTGATATGCCTTTTGATACGCAGACTCGGTTATTACGCGTGTTGGCGGATAATGAATTTTATCGAGTTGGAGGCACCTCGCCGGTGAAAGTCAATGTACGGATCATTGCAGCGACACACCAAAATCTTGAAGAGCGAGTTCGTGAAGGTCTGTTTAGAGAAGACCTGTTCCACCGCCTCAATGTCATCCGCATCCAGCTACCGGCGCTCCGCGATCGACGCGAGGATATCCCTGCTCTCGCCGAACATTTCTTGGCGCTAGCCGCACGAGAAATCAATACAGAGCCCAAGCATTTGGGTGACGACGCTAAACGGGCACTGGCTGAATTTCACTGGCCAGGCAACGTACGACAGTTAGAAAACATGTGTCGCTGGTTGTCTGTCATGGCACCGAATGCCCAGATTCAAGTCCAGGATCTACCGCCGGAGGTGACATCACCTGTCGAGGGAACACAACGATCAACTCTCACCTGGACAGGCTTATTAAGAGAACGCGCAGCCAGCTTATTGCGTTCACACGAGGGCGAAGTCATCAGTAAGCTGACTGAAGAATTCGAAAGAACCTTGATTGAAGTGGCACTGGCAGATACCGCTGGCCGCAAGAAAGAAGCCGCGGAAAAACTGGGGTGGGGACGAAATACCCTGACCCGCAAACTCAAAGAACTTGGGTTTGCGGATACAGAAACAAACGACGATTAATTCGTGGTCTGCTGTTTCCGCTGTTCGAGCAATGCATCGAAATTGATCGGCGCCAACATCGGCGCAGGGAAGGTGGCTTTAACGGCCAACGAATCAATCGTCTCACGCGCATAAGGGAACAAAATATTGGGACACATTGAACCCAAAACATGTTCCACAGTCGCCTCATCGAAACCTTGAAGCACAAAAACACCCGCCTGCTGAATCTCGATTAAAAACGCGACTTCATCATCGGTCTTTACCGTCACGCCGAGCTTCAACACGACCTCAAAAAGGGTGTCATTCAATCGCTCGTTGGTCACATCGACTTCAAGACCAAGCTTTGGATTCCATTGCTTTTCGAACATCTGCGGAGACTTTGGTGATTCGAGAGATAAATCCTTGGTATAGACCCGCGCGATTGAAAAATTTTGTGTCACTTCTTCAGACATGAATACCTGCTTCCTTTAGCCAATTTGTCAGTTGCCCCGAACGGAGCGCATCTTGGGTATCGTCACAGCCACCAACATGTCGATCACCAATAAAAACCTGCGGAACGGTTCGCCGCCCCGTCATTTCCATCATCTCTCGACGTCTTTCAGGATGTTGATCCACTCGGATCTCTCGATACGACACGTCCAGATCATCAAAAATCCGCTTTGCCATGATGCAAAACGGACAGATACCAGTGGTGTACATCACCACCTCGGTCATGATGACTTTCCTTTTTTCACCGGCAACGACGAAGCTGTCCATTCAGACATTCCGCCAGCCAGCCGAACCACTTGCTCGAAGCCACGCTTTTTCAATGTTTTTGCGATTGATCCCGCCGAGGTTCCCATCTTGCAAACGACCACCACTGGATGGGTTTTATACCGGTCAAGCTCTGACAGCTTTTTATCAAACACGCTCGCTGGCAAATTATAGGCGCCTGCAATATGGCCCTGAGAGAATTCTTTCTGTTCTCGAATATCGAGAATCAATGCATTTTCCCGATTGATCATCCGGGTGGCTTCTGTGGTGTTCACCGATTTTCCCGCTTTTTTCGTTTCTGTGTAGTAAAGCGTTCCAGCAGCTGACAGCCACAACACCAAAAGCACCCAGTTTTCCTGAGCAAATCCAATAAAATCCTGCATAAATGTTGAGAGACCGTGATCCAAATTAAGACGTCGAGTATAATGATGTCGCTGACGAAGTCACGGGTCCCTCGTCAGTTCCTTGCCGAGATCCGTTTAATTCGATGATTTCTGGACCAAACCATGCGACCAAAACCTGTTGTGCTTTTGATTTTGGACGGCTTCGGGCTGCGCGAAGCCGCAGATGATAATGCAATCTATCATGCGAACACCCCAACCTTTGATCGTTTAAGTCAAACCGTGCCGCACGCAACACTCGAGACATCCGGTGAAGCGGTTGGCTTGCCAAAGGGCCAAATGGGCAACTCCGAAGTTGGACATATGAACCTTGGAACGGGTCGCATTGTGTATCAAGACTTCACACGCATCAGTAAAGCGATCGATGAAGGTGATTTTGAAACCAACGAAGTCTTAGTCAGCGCATGCCGACAAGCCAAAGCGCAGGGCGGCACCCTGCATGTCCTTGGTCTATTAAGCCCTGGTGGCGTGCATAGCCACGAAGACCATATTGAAGCAATGATTGGCCTGGCCGATTCCTTAGGCGTTCCAATGACGCGATTGCACGCATTCCTCGATGGGCGCGATATGCCTCCGCAGTCAGCAGAAGCATCCTTGGTGCGCTTCCAACGCCTGGAAACCGTGCATACCCACTATAAGCTCTCAAGTCTCTGTGGGCGGTATTACGCCATGGACCGTGATAACAATTGGGATCGTATTCAAAACGCTTTTGATTTGATCACCAAAAGCCAAGCCGAATTCTCGGCAGGAACAGCTGTTGAGGGACTACAGCAGGCCTATCAACGCGGTGAAAAGGATGAATTCGTCAAAGCAACTCGGCTGGGCGAATCATGGGAAATGCGCCCTGAAGATGTGGTCATTGTGATGAACTTCAGAGCCGATCGTGCGCGAGAGATTACCAAAGCGCTCAGTGCCAAATCGCTACCCGAACTCAATCGGCCCGACTGGATCCCCGATCTTTCAGTATCGACCCTGACCCAATACGCCGATGATTTAAATGTCCGGGTAGCCTTCCCTCCGGAAACGCTCACCAATACTTTGGGTGAGGTGGTTTCTCAAGCAGGCCTGACTCAACTTCGGATCGCAGAAACAGAGAAGTATGCGCACGTCACCTTCTTTTTCAGTGGCGGCCAAGAAGCCTTAGTTGCCGGTGAACATCGCGAATTGATCCCATCTCCTAAAGTCGCCACCTATGATTTACAGCCTGAAATGAGCGCTCCACAAGTCACTCAGTACTTAGTGGATGCCATTTCAAAACAAACCTTTGATCTGATCGTCTGTAATTATGCCAATGGCGACATGGTGGGACATACCGGCAATTTTGATGCTGCTGTGCAAGCGATCGAAGCACTCGATGAAGCAGTTGGACAAGTGATCCAAGCCTGCGAAGCGGTCGGTGCAGCCTGTCTGATTACAGCGGATCACGGAAACGCCGAACAAATGCTTGATCCTGACAATGGCCAACCCTTTACTGCACATACCACAGGCCCAGTACCTCTTTGGTTAGCGTCCAATCCTTTGGGCGCAAAAGGATTATCGTCTGGCGCTCTGCGTGACGTCGCACCAACATTATTGGCCCTGTTGGCTGTCGACCAACCAACCGAAATGACCGGCCGGTCGCTCCTTCAATTCTAATGCGAGCAATCGTTTGGTTATGGATCGCTCTTGTTAGCATTCAAAGCCAGGCTAATGAGATTCAAGACGCTGAGACTCAGCGTCTCCGGGCCGAACAACAGCTGAAGACACTGAAGCGCGATGTGCAACTCGATGCCAAAAAATTAAAGGTGATCGAATCAGAACTGAATCGACTGAATTCCGAATCAAAAAAACTGACTCGGGAAATCGCCTCTTCAGAACAGGTATTACGAGATCTCAGCGAAACCCAGCAAGAAACTGAAAACACCATCGTCTCAAGGACTGCAGATCTTCAAAGACTCCTAGACCAATATCGGAACGAACTCGTCGCCTATTACGTCACCGGCCGAACACTCCGACCAAACACAACAGATCAAGGTCATCTCTCGGAGTATCTTCCATTTTTGTTAGACGCACGTCAGAAAAATGCAGCGGAGATCGAAGCGACTGCCAACAACTTGCGATCGTTATTGGTCGAACAAGAGCGAAATACCAATAACGCGCAAAAAACACTACTCGACCTCACTGATGCAAGGGACGCGCTATCACAACGCACCCGTGACCAGCGCCAGTTGTTAGCAAGTATCAGCCGTAATTTACGAACCAAACAACAACGTGAAGATGCTCTGAACTCTGATCTTCAATCATTGGACCGGCGGATCAAATCACTCCAACTCGAATCCGGAGGCGCAGCGCTTGAACCCCTGAAAGGCAACATGCAATGGCCTGTCGATGGACGCGTCTTACGCCGCTTCGGGCAAAATCGACAAGACGGGTTTGGTGACTGGCAAGGACTTGTGATCAGTGCCACTGACGGTAGCGAAGTCAGAGCAGTACAAGCTGGGAAAGTCGCATACGCAGGCTATCTTCTCGGCTACGGACTGGTGATCGTGATTGCACACAATGATGGGCATGCCACCATTTACGGTCATAACCAGAGCTTGAAAGTCGAAACTGGGCAGGCAGTTCTCGCCCGCCAGGTGATTGCGATTGCTGGAAATACAGGTAGTCTGGATGTGACTGCCTTATATTTCGGAGTGACCCGAAACGGAAAGTCTGTCAATCCAAGTTCATGGTTAAACTGAGAACATGATGAAAATAATTCGAAATACTCTGAGCTGTCTCCTCGTCGCCCCTTTTGCTCTTCATGCTGCAGAACCATCCTCCGATGTGGAATCGCTCGATGCCTTGCGTGCATTCATTGAGGTGTATGAACACATCAAGGGCGAGTACGTTGAAGAGATTGATGACCAAACGCTATTAAACGA
>QXYM01000080.1 GCA_009886945.1 Litorivicinus sp. | reverse complement strand
GTCGAGCCACCAGCGTAACCAGACACCACTGCACTGACGCCATGAATGGATTCAAAGGGGGGTTCCAAGCACCAAAAGCATCCGCCACCAAAGGTGGCTTTATTGGTATCGGCCACTGACACAGTGCCCATCAAACAGCAGAGCAAGGCGAGTGCGTTTTTCATCGAAACTCCGTTTAACGATTATTCACTCTAGAGGTGCGACTTTAGTCGCATTTGGGCAAGTCTTGCAACTATTCGTCCATCAATGATCGCAAGTCCCAACGCAATTAACAGATAAGCAAGGATATGCTGTATCGCCAAAACCTCGCCCAAGAAGACGATGCCGAGCGCTGAGGCACTGACTGGAACCAAAAATGTGACCAACACGACGTTACTGGCGCCCGCGGTCTTGAGCACCCGAAAATAGATGAAAAATGCCAGCGTGGTGGATAACAGGCCTATACCCATCAAAGCCAACCAAGGACCTATTCCCGGCATCGGAAGGCTCCATGGCTGGTCAATGAGACAGACAACCGGGAACATCCAGAGAGTTCCGTACAGGACCTGGCCGGTCGCATTCAACATCGGGGGGTTGGATTTTAAACGCTTCGAATACACCGATCCAAATGCGTAACAAACCGTTGCCGCTAGACCGGCTGCCATGCCAAGTAATGACGCGCCGCCCTGCATTGCTGCGGGGCCAAACAACACCAAAACACCACCAAATCCAAACGCAATGCCGAGAGTCTTTCTCAAGGATAGTCGCTCATCTGTGGTCAATTGATGAGCAACGACCGCTGTCATAATGGGCGTCGAGGCGTTGATGATTGACGCAAGAGATCCTGTGATTTCAGTCTGACCAAAACTGATCAAACTGAATGGGATCGCGTTATTGATCAATCCAATCCAGGCGAACGAACGCCATTGCGTCATTAAGGGTCGAAGTGGGTGCCCTAACAGTTTTAATAGGCCAACCAAGCCCGCAAGACCGACAATTAAACGACCAAGCACACTGGTCATCGGCGGCATCGCCTCAAGCATCACTTCAACAAAGAAAAACGATCCTCCCCACACCAGAGAAAGGATCGCTATACGAATCCAATCAGCGACTGCCATAAGACCTCACAATAGCGAGCGGCTAGCGTACACTAGGGACATGCAAACCCCAACGACAGACAACCATTGGCTCAAAGCCGCAAACTGGCAAGAAGTGCTCGAGGATCCTGACTCGCTACCTGCTGACATTCGAAGCTATCTGGAGACGCAAAATCAAACGGCGGACCAATGGCTTGGTGGCGAAACATCCAGACAATGGATCATCGATGAACTGAAAGCGACCATCCGCGATCGAGACGATTCGGTGTCCATCTGGGAAGGAGAATTTCAATACTGGCAACGCTTTGTTGAAGGTGCCGAACACCCTGATTTCCTGAGACAACACCACACTCAAGGCGAACAGCTTCTGTTGTGCGGCGACGAACGCGCATCAAATCATCCCTACTACGATATTGGTGCGGCTGATCACTCGCCTAACCATCAACTGTTCGCAGTGACCGAAGACCGACAAGGATCCGAACGCTACACCCTCACCATCTTCAATGCTGGCTCCAACCAACCACTGGAATCGGCCTTAGTTGATTGCCGTGGTGACTTTGAGTGGAGCACGGATAGTTCCAAAATTCTCTACACCCGTTTAGATGAACATCAACGACCGAGTACCGTCTGGTGTCACCTCATCGGTACAAACCAAAGCGACGACCAGTTGGTGTTTCAACTCGATCATCCTGGTCGCTTTATTGGTCTTGGTCAAACCAGTTCAGAGGCTTGGATCACGATTGATGTTCATGATCACCAAACCAATCAAACCTTTCTGCTTCCTGCGTCCCTCGATGATCTTACTCTCATTAAAGTGACCGATTGGATCGAGGGATTGGAATATGAGGTGGAACATGTCGAGCCCTATTTGATCATTCGTGGTAACCAACATCATGAAGACTTTGCACTGTTTCGGGCGCCGATTCCCACATTGACCCAGCCTAGCAACCCTGACCAATGGCACACCCTTTGGGTTCCAACGCAAGGACATCTCTTCAGTGATTTCGAAATCCTGAAACATCACTGGATCATTGAGCACTCTGAGGAAGGTTGTGGCCGTTATTTCATTGCCGAACCAGATCCCGAGACCTTTAAGATTCGGCAAACCTTGGCGCTTGAATCGTCAATCCACGACGCACACCTCGATCCGTTACCTGGATTTGAACGCGACACGATCCGCATGCGAATCTCCACTCCCGCCATGCCGCCGGAGGTTCGCGAAATTGACCTGCGAACCGGTGACTCCGTGCAATTAAAAGTCTCGATACCGCCGAACGGCCATACAGAATCGAACTACATCGTCCAGCGTCATTATGGAATCTCCGGCGATGGACAGAAAATTCCCATGACTATCGTCCACCACCGTGATGTCACACCAAGCGCGCACAGTCCTGTCTTGCTGACAGGTTATGGCGCTTATGGCATGAGTCTCACACCTGGCTTCAGCGCCAGTCGCCGGACACTTTTAACGCGAGGCGTGATTCATGTAACAGCACACGTCCGTGGTGGCATGGAGAATGGATACCAGTGGTATCGTTCAGGCCGTATGGCTAACAAAGATCGATCCTTTGATGATTTCATCGGTGTTGCCGAAACCTTGATTCGCGATGGATGGACCTCGGCCGGAAACATTGTTCTCCACGGAGGGAGTGCTGGTGGTTTATTGGTTGGCACCACGGTCATGCGGCGACCAGAACTGTTTAAAGGCGTCATCGCTGACGTGCCATTTGTGGATGTCCTCGAAACCATGCTCGATGCTGATCTTCCATTGACGCCTCCAGAATGGCCCGAATGGGGTAATCCGATCGAATCTGCCGATGCCAAGCGCCGGCTGGCTCACTTCTCGCCGACGCTGATGGTCGAGCAACGTCCGTATCCATGCATCGTGGCAACCGCAGGACTGACTGACCCTCGGGTCACCTATTGGGAACCGGCACGCTGGATTCACCGGCTTCAATCCATCGCCGAAGGCGGGCCATTTCTGCTCTACACCGAACTCAATGCAGGACATGGCGGCCCGAGCGGCCGATATGCAGGCCTTGATGATATTGCCCGAATTTATCAAGCTGTGATGCAGCTGTTTGCACTACCCAAAGAGGCTCCTTATGCCCTTTAACATCGACTGGCGTTCAATCGATGATGTCCTATTGGATATGGATGGAACTCTGTTGGATTTGCACTATGACGCAACCTTTTGGTTAAACAACGTCCATTCCATCGTTGCGAATCTCACCGGGGAACCTGAACACGTAATTCAAGAGCGGTTTCATCGCGAACTGAAGAAGCATGAAGGCACCTTGGCTTGGTATTGCACCGATTACTGGGCTGATTTTTTTGGGATTGATTTGATTGAAGCCAAACAGCAATTAGCGCACTTAATCCGGTTTCGCCCCCATGCTGAACAATTTTTAAACGTGCTGAATTCGCTGCCACTCCGGACACTGATTGCGACCAATGCACATCCCGATGTCATTCAACTCAAACTCAACGTAGTCCCACTGGAGGACATGGTTGATGGCATTGTTTCAAGCCACCAATACGGTGTTGCAAAAGAGCATCCTGATTTTTGGCGTGCATTATTCGATGAATATGCCATCAATCCTGATCGAGCACTGTTCATGGATGATTCATCCAAGGAACTCGACGCAGCGGATCGCGCTGGCGTTCGTGAAGTTGTCGAAATCAGACACCCAAATCTTTCTGAGCCACCACGAAGAACTTGGAAGCGGGGAATCGATGATTTTGATGTCCTATTCCCGGGACTCGAGGCATTGGGTCGATTATGAGCGGTGTGAGACTCGATAAATGGTTATGGGCTGCTCGATTCTTTAAAACCCGAGGCTTGGCGCGTGACGCGGTCGATGGTGGAAAAATCCACATTGATGGTGTGAAAGCCAAACCATCGAAGATGGTGATCCCAGGCCTTGAGATTGAAATCTCTCGCGGGCAAACCGACATGATCGTCAAAGTGATCGATATTCGCGAGGATCGAAGGCCAGCCGTCGAAGCACAACAGCTCTACGAGGAAACGCCTGAGTCGATCAAAAAACGGGAAACCGATCGTGACCTCAATCGATTCTCAAGAGCGGGCTTTCAACCAGCCGACCATCGACCGAACAAACGAGAGCGTCGGCAAATGACAAAGCTGAAAGGAATATTTCATGATTGATCTGCCAGTTGACCAAGATGCCGTTAGGAAATATTTGTGTGACGATGCTCCCGATGCACGTCTGATGACCGTGAAACTTGGCCAATCGACAGATGACATGCTCGATCATCAACAGATGCCGGCCCCGATTAAAGCGCTCTGTGCGGAATTGGTGGCAGCAACCTGCGTACTCGCACATATGCTGAAATTTGACGGTGAGATGATCGTCCAGATCAAGGGTGCTGGTCCTGTGACCATGATGGTTGCCGAGTGTTCTTCGGAGGGGCGGATTCGGGCGACTGCTCAATGGGACGACATTGATCACTACACTACCTTCAGTGAACTGATTGGAAAGGGCTATATGGCCGTCACGGTGGATCCAAAACACGGCGAGCGTTATCAGGGCATCGTCCCATTGGAATCTGGATCGATTGAGGGCTGCATCAATCACTATTTCGACAGCTCAGAGCAACTCGATACCAAATTATGGCTTTCCAGTGATGCGACCACAGTTGCCGGTTTACTGATTCAACGCATCCCGGATGAAGGCGGCAGTCGCATGAGCACAGCATCCAATTGGGAGACGCTCTCGACACTCGCAGCCACCGTGACCAAAGAAGAACTCGCCTCTGAAGCTGGCCCTCTGTTGATCTACAAGCTGTTCCACGAACTCAGTCCACGAAGTTTTGACCCGTTTTCGATTCGTTTTGGCTGCTCCTGCACACGAGAGCGGTCGTCTCGAGCGATCCGCGCTCTTGGTGAAACCGAGGTAAAACAATTGTTTGCAGAGCAACCTTCGGTGACCGTCGACTGCCATTTTTGCGGACGGGTATACCAATACGATCAGGCTGACTTAGAATGGCTTCTTTCTGATCAGCCACCGAGGTCTGACACACTACAATGAAAACTGATGGGTCGAGTCGTTACGACGACCTCACCTTAGCCGAGTTAGTCGAGCATGCGCTCGCGCTGAACGAAGGGCAGCTGTCAGCGAAGGGCGCACTGGTTGTTTCAACCGAGCGTAAGACAACCGTTCAACGGTTCATCGTGAATGAGCCCTCTGTCAGTGATGTGATTCGGGCCGATGCACAATTTCACTTACTTGACCCCCAGGTGTTTAAATCGATCTGGGAGCGCGTCAAAGATGATGTGGTCGAACGCTCTCGATATCGCATCCACGCGCATATGGGTGTCGATCCTGACATTGCAGTTCCACTCGAAATCACGACTTTGAGCGCCTGGCATGCGCTCAGTTGTCATCACCTCTGCCACATCCCCGATACATTTAACCCACGTGAAAAACCCGAATGGAAGTTGATCTGGGCTCCATTAGCGAGTTTTGGTGATGCGGAAATCCTCAGTGACGGCGGTGGGGTCATCCTGATCCATGTGGGTAAACGCCGGATTCTCATGGGGGGCGACCTAACAACAGGCGAGATGCGACGCACGCTACTCACCCTATTAGGACTTCTACTTCCCGAAAAAGATACCTTGCCTCTGCATGGCGCGGCCGCGCAAGGCGATGGTGAAATTACGCTATTTTTAGGCCCTGCAGGTACTCAGAAAACGACTTGGGCCCTGCGCTGTGGACAATTGATCGGCGACCGAGGTCTCTCCTGGTCCAACGCAGGATTGCATCGACTTGCTGATGGATGCCGATTGCACTTGGATCAAAATCTACCCATCAGCCTCGACGAAGCACTGCGATTTGGAACCATTGCTGAAAATTTAGCGTTAGAAAACGATCGCCAACCGCTGCTTGACGACCCAGAAACTCGTTCTGAACTCAAGACAACCACACATTTGGTGCTCCCATTAAGTCGTCTAAACGCAACCGCTGAGTCCAATACCCGAGGACCGAGTCAGTTGGTGATTCTGGCCACCGATCCACTCGGTGTGTTACCGCCACTCGCAAAAATTTCGCGTGAGCAGTGTCTAGCCTGGTTTATCCTGGGCTATGGGAATCATCTCGGACCACTGGAAGAGCGTCAGGCTGAAGTGGATATCCGATTTACACCAGGGTTCATGGATACTCTGTTGCCACGGAATCTCGATGACTATGTGTTTATCCTCGAGGATCTACTAGAAGCTCATGACACGCGCTGTTTCCTTGTGAACGCTGGCTGGCATGGTGGTAGAGCGAGCAAAGGGGACCCCCTGTCTGCATCTGAAGAGAGCGCTGTTATTACCGGGATGTATTACTGCACTGACTGGGAACCGTTTGGCTCACTAGGTTTATCGGTCCCATCCGGACAATCTGAAACCGCAGGACCATGGCATCCCAAGGATCGGTGGCCAGAATCTGGTGAATACACCCATCACTTGTCACAATTAATCCAATCGGTTGCAGACGAGCTCAATCGAACCAATGACCCTGAACGATGGCTGAAAGCCTTGGAAATTGAGTGCAACTAAAATTACCAACCATCCCTCAACGTGTCTTTGATGAGTGCCACACCGAATCCTTTGCCGAACGTCTCGCCGGCATGCGATTTGGCATTGAGAAAGAGGGCCTGAGGGTTCATGCGAGTAACGGACAGTTGGCCGATACACCGCATCCCAAGGCGCTGGGCTCAGCCCTGACTCACCCGCATATTACAACGGACTACTCTGAGGCTTTGCTTGAGTTTGTGACAGGGACACATGCATCGCCGCAGGCTGCGATTCAGGAGCTAGAGCAACTCCATGCCTTTGCCAACTCCGTATTACCTGACGAGCGCATCTGGCCGCTATCGATGCCTTGCTGGCTGCCCGAATCTGATCAAGATATCCCACTGGCCTACTACGGTGAGTCACATATTGGTCGACTCAAAACGGTCTACCGGCGCGGGCTCGGTTTTCGTTATGGACGGCAAATGCAAACCATCGCCGGTGTGCACTTCAACCTCTCGTTTAACGACGAATTTTGGGCCTGGAAGGCGTCGATGAATGGCCATCCCGATGGCTCGGATACTCGAGTCATGCGCGATTCGGGGTATTTCCAGACGATTCGGAATTTCCGGCGGATTCAATGGCTCATGATGCTTCTCACCGGCGCGAGTCCGTCGGTGGATGACAGCTTCCGTTTGCTGGCAACCGACCGTTTCCGAGTGTCTGGGCGGACTCGGCTTGCCGAGGGCGCAACCAGTCTTCGCATGAGTGATCTGGGTTATCAATCGGCTGCACAAGAATCGATCAATATTTGTTTCAATCAACTCGATACTTACTGTGACACCCTCGCCAAAGCCGTTCATCATCCATGGCCAACCTATGAAGGTCTGGGACTAAAAGACGACAACGGATTCAAGCAACTCAACACTGCAGTGTTACAAATCGAGAATGAATACTACTCAAGCATTCGGCCAAAACGCGTGCAACAGGCAGGTGAACGTCCGGTTCGAGCACTGATTAACCGGGGTGTTGAGTATTTAGAGGTTCGAGCCATTGATCTCAATCCCTTTGCTCGCAACGGAATTTCGGACCATGAAGCATCTCTCATTACACTCTTGATGACCGCCTCTGCGCTTGCCGATAGCCCACCGAACAGTGATGAGGAATGTGTCGCGATCAACGGCGTGAATGCACGAACCAGTTGGGCCGGACGCCGAGTGGATCAACGATACGATCAGCAATCCACTTTGAAACAAGCTGGACTTCGATTCCTTGCCACGCTCGATCCTGTTGCAGAAGCGCTGAATCAGAGCTTTCGGACAGAGAATTTCACCGGTGCATTAGAGGACGCTCGTCTTCGCTTGGACGGAACCTGTCCATTGCTCTCTGAAGAGATCGAACAAGCCGCTTTGGCCGAGGGTCATTTAGCCTTTGGACTGGCCCAGGCGCATCAACATCATGAGAATTGGAAGACCGTCACCCCATCGAAAGAACAACTGGCGTTGATGGAAAAAGAGGCTGCAGACAGTCTTTTAGCGGAACAAACAATGGCTGCGTCAAACGAAGGCTCATTCGATGCCTTCGTCGACGCCTATATCCATCAACCCTGATTAGTTCGCCGGGTTAATTTCCAATAATTCAACATCAAATACGAGCACTGAGTTCGGTGGGATTGGGCCAGTTCCTGAGGGTCCATACGCTAAGGCCGACGGAATTGTAAACTCAAATTTTGATCCGACCTTCATCAATTGAACACCTTCAGACCAACCAGGAATCACACCATTTAATGGGAAGCTCACCGGCTCGCCGCGAGCAATGGAACTATCAAAGACATCACCAGAAATCAGTCGGCCTTCATAATGCACCTTGACCGTATCAGTCGCCTTGGGAGCATCGCCGGCGCCCTCTGTGATCACACGATACTGCAATCCTGACGCCGTGACCGTCACACCATCTTTTTTTGCGTTCTCAGCCAGAAAGGCTTCACCCGATTTCAAATTTGCTTCAGCCATCGCCTCTACCTGTTGCTCTTGTTGTGCACGAATGCGTGTTTGTGCGTCTTGAACCGCTTGATTGATCGCTGGGCGATCCAATTTCCAACTGTTGGGATCTTTCGAATCCTTCAATCCTTCAAGAACGAAGTTTGGATCCAAATCACCAAAATCATTCTGGATTCGCTCTCCCAAGATGATTCCCAGGCTGTAACTGAGTTTTTCTAAATCGGTGGAAGGTTCGTTCGCAAGCGCGGGAGTCGCCAACAACGAAGCAATCAACGCGCCCCGAAACAATGATTTCATACATACTCCTTAATTAGGTTTCTGAAAGCCTATCAGGCTCCGGGGTTGAAATGCCACGTAAGACTCGATTTCCCTCAACAATCCTTGAACCTGTGGTCATGAAACAGAGTGCCCCAAAGCCCCATGCCAACCACTCAAACCATTGTGGAAACAGACACATCAACGTCAGAACCAAGGTCGTTTCAAAGCCCTCGGTCAGTCCTTGCAGATAGTAGATGGATTTGTCCTTGAGGGATTCATTTTCCAGCCCATGGCGGGTGGCAAAAATCGAAAAAGCGAGAAACGTCGAACCGGTACCCACAAATGAAAACAGCAAAAAAGCAGCCGCTAAAGCCACATCCGGGTCGCGGACCGCAAACGCAAAGGGGATCGCACTATAAATCAAAAAATCTAAGGTAATGTCGAGAAATGCACCCTGTTCTGTGGGTCCCTGTTGCCGCGCTAATGCACCATCGAGGCCGTCAAACAGACGATTCATCAGAAATAGTAAGCCGCCGAGAAGGAGCGCATCAGCGGCAATCAAGATGGCGGCAGCCAACCCAATCACTGCACCAATCAAAGTCACTTGAGTTGCCTTGATTCCGGCTGCATCCAGGGGTTTGGCCGCAAACGCCAAGGGCGACTTCAGCCGCCGGACGAAAAAGGCGTCAAACATACACACTCTCCATCAGGTGGTCGGTCCTCACTATGATGGGTGACTAAAATACCGTATCCCCCATCCGCCTGGATCTGGTCAAACAGCGCAGACTGCACTTGTTGCCGAGTCAATGCATCCAGCGCGCTGAACGGCTCATCCAACAGAATCACTTTTGGATGAGGCGCAAGCGCTCGCGCCACTGACACACGCATCATTTGTCCACGCGACAACTGAAAAGGATCACCCGCGATCATCCCAGTAAGACCCAGTTGCTCCAGAAGCGCTTTGATCCGAGCAGTCCGCTGCGCCTGATCATATCGATTCAGAGATAACGCAATGTTGGCACCAATCGATAAGTGCGCAAACAATAAAGGATCCTGGAATACCGTTTGTGAATAGGGTGCTAACCGCTCGATTGGATCCATGGCCCGGCCATCCATCGTCACCTGACCGGACAGTTCCACAGAATCTTCGGGCTGAATCAGTGCCTGCAATAAGGTTGATTTTCCAAGACCAGACGGGCCTTGAATGGTGAATACCTGACCGGGTTTCAACGCGAAAGAAATCGGCTCGAACAACGAGCGACCGGAACGCTTCACAGAGACGTTATCGAAAATCAGCATCACCCTCTCCCTGCATTCCGATCCGATTTCGCCATGACCACTGATTCACTAACTGCACCAAAACAAAAGCCATCAACGGGAGTAACAAATTCATCAAGCCTGAAAACGCAGCGATGCGTCGCTCACCGCTGACGGCCACCATCAATTCTGTCATCAATGTTTCTATCCGACCGCCACCTAACAGAACTGTTTGTGTGTAAAGCGCACAGCTCACGCTAAACGCTAATGCCGCGGCGATTAGGAGTAATCGGCTGTGTCGAGGAATCCAGATCTGTATCACCGCTCGCCATCGAGCCAAGCCTGATTGATTCAAAATCATCTGATACCGCAGATCACGTGCGAACCAAGCATCGCTCATCACAATCATCACATAAGGCAGCGCAATCAGTGTGTGTCCAAGGATCACCGGCCCAAGACCAGGTGCTCCGCCTAACAGATAAATCCAAGCCAAGAGGCCCGCCGACATTGGGAGCGCCGGCATCCAGAGAAACGCCCACCACACCCAATGCAAACGCGCATACCCTCGAAACACTTGATACTCAAGCACTACAATCGCAAGACCCACTGATAGGACAGTCGTTGTACAACCGATCATCAGTGACATGATCATCGGATCCACTAAAGGGGCGAACGCGGCCAGACGAAAGGACATTACAGGCAAGACATCGGCCACACTCCAGCGTTGAGTGATCGACCACAACAGCAAACTCAGTAACGACAAGCAGACCAGGCCAATCAGGCATCGATCGATCGACAACCATACCCATCCCGGCGTGTGATGCACCATCCGCTCTTGATGTAATCGTGTTCGAAACACATGTCGGAAAATGAGCCACGCCATACCTAAACTCAACAAGAGAACGATCAGTCCCAAAGATCCAGCCTGGCGGTTTAACGGATTCGGATCTGTCACTAACTGAAACAATCGAACAGCGAAGACCTGTGGTTGATCAGGTCCTAAAATCAAACTGACTTCGAGGTTCGTCAAACCAAACACGAAAACCACAAATAAAGCGGGCTTCATGAGACTAAGCACTTGCGGCCAAATCAGTTGATTAAATGATTCGGTCTGCGTGAGGCCCGCTTGTCGAGAGAGTGCTCGATAGGAAGCGAGCGGCAGTCGTTGAGCAATTGGAATCGCAATCGCGGTCAGGAATGCAGTTTCTTTGACGACCAAGGACGCGATAAGCCCAAGCCCCCAAGGGTCTCTCGGAAACAGATATTGATGATCAGCTGAGAGCTCGAGGAATTGTGAGACCCATCGCCAACCGACTCCGCCCGAGGATAGCGCTAACAATAACCCCAATGCCAGGGCACTGTGAGGAATCGCAAGTAATAGGCTTTGCCAACGTCTGACTGAGCCACTGGTCACACACTGACCAGACAGATAGCGAGCAAGACTGATCGAGATCGCGAGCGAGACAACGGCAACCCAAAT
>QXYM01000008.1 GCA_009886945.1 Litorivicinus sp. | reverse complement strand
CGCTCAATTGGCAGAGCGTATCCGACAGATTGAGGGGGCCGAGGAACGCATTTTTGATCTGCAGTCGTAAGGGCCCAGAGACGGACGCTAACATTTCGTCCGGTGTTCGCCCCGCCATCCGCAGATCAAAGGTCGATTGTAGAGATCCCGATAGCGTATCAAGCGGCTTGGAAAACTCAAACTGCGAGAGTTGCATCTTAGTCATTGAGCCTGTGATATTGGTTATCTGTGGCGCAATTAAATGCGTGCCCGCGAGCCGAAGTTCTCCGCCAAAAAGATTTGCATCCAGTCGGCCAAGCGTAATTTCATCTGATCCTATACCCAGATCGAAGCCCACCTGGTTCAGCAAGTGGTTCGAGACGGTCAACTCGCCAACATCAAGTTTGTAGGTTCCAGTCACCAAGGGGAACGGCATTGTCGATGAGCCTGTCTGTGCTGACGGATTCGAGGACAAATAGCTGTCCAGGTTGAGCTTGTCTGCAAGTAGCTCCAAGTCCACATTCAATGGACGTAGGCTAAGATCAATTCGGCCATCAATACTTGTCTCGTCGAGGATCAACGAAAAAGGTCGTAGACTCATCATTTCGCTAGACAGCTTAATCCCAGTGTTGATGGAAAGCCGACTCAATCGTTCGAGATTCTGTGTATCAGGAACCGGCCAGTTACCAGCTCTTAACCATTTCCGCAGAGAAAACTCGTCAACCTCAATTTGGCCTTCACCACTCAATTGTCCTTCGCTTGAAGCACTCAGATAACCGTCATACGCCAAGGTGAAATCACGTGATTCGATGGACGATTTCCGGATCGTCAATCCGTCAAAGGTTGCCGTTGGAATGATTTCTGCGCGAACCGTGATTGGCATTTGATAATCACGAAAGGTGATGTAAGCAGAGAGCAATAAATCACTTGCTGTTACAGGTGATAGTGAGTCGACGGAAAGCTGTAAGCGACTAAGCATCAGATCAGGATGCAGTCCAATAATCTCACCGTCAGTAACGGCTAATTGCCTGACCAAAATCGTTTTTGATTCCGACGCGCCTGTCTCTTCGCTTATGACCGATGGCTGTTTCGAATGCGAGAGTTCGAGTTTGACCTTGGGAGCAATCGCCGTCAGTTGATCGATGACGATGGTGTCGCTCAAGACAGAGAAAATCGACAAGGAGCCTTCCAATCGATCGGCTTCAAACCCCCAATTGTTCGATGAGGCCCGCACATCGTCCATTGAAATACCGAACCATGGCCAGAACGTCCACTCAATATTTCCTTTTAGTTCAAGCTGAACCTGGTGTTTCTTCGCGGCATTGACGAGCGTTGGCTTTAAGTCGTTGTGATCAAGTACTTGGGTGATATAGGCGACCGATGCAGCCAACGCCACGATCGAAATTACCATCAAGATTAAAAAACCTTTTACAAATCGCATGACACCCTCTGTCGTCAGTCGGACCCAGTACCGCTATACTACGGTGTTTATAACGGCTTAAGGAACAGGCCATGGCAGATCGTATTGCCTCAGTTGAACGAAATACACTGGAAACGCAGATTCAAATCAACCTGAATCTCGATGGGACTGGGATCGGTGAGTTCAACACGGGGATTCCATTTTTCGAGCACATGCTGGATCAAGTCTCGCGTCATGGCTTAGTGGATCTTCAAATCCAGGCGACTGGTGATCTTGAAATTGACGACCACCACACTGTCGAAGACGTCGGTATTACGCTGGGCCAGGCATTTGCTCAAGCCGTTGGCGATAAAAAAGGGATGACCCGCTATGGTCATGCTTACGTACCACTTGATGAAGCATTGAGTCGAGTTGTGATCGATTTTTCAGGGCGGCCTGGTTTGTTTTATGAGATCCCATTTACCCGTTCTTCCGTTGGTGGCTTTGACGTAGATCTTTTCAGAGAATTTTTCCAAGGCTTTGTGAATCATGCACAAGTCACCTTGCATATTGATAATCTGAAGGGTGATAACTCACATCATCAAATAGAAACCGTGTTCAAGGCGTTTGGTCGAGCTTTGCGAATGGCGTTGACGCCTGATGTGCGGATGAGTGGAATCGTTCCGTCGACCAAAGGGTCTTTGTAAATGCGACAATCAGTCGCGGTAATTGACTACGGATCTGGAAATCTTCATAGCGTTGCAAAAGCAGTCGAGCATGCCGGTTCAAATCAAGTGGTCGTGACCTCTGATGCGGCCACAATTGCAGCCGCTGATCGCGTGATCTTGCCAGGCGTTGGCGCGATGGGCGATTGCATGAGAGGACTTCAGGAGCGTGGATTAGATAGCGTTGTTTTGGGTTTGATTGGAAAAAAACCCTTAATGGCGGTTTGTGTCGGGATGCAGATTCTTACTGAGTTTGGTGAAGAAAGTTCAGGTATCCATGCGCTTGGTGTCTTCCAGGGGCGCATCACGCAATTTCCTCGGGCCATGACTGGACGTGCCGGTGAGCCGCTTAAGGTGCCTCATATGGGGTGGAATGAAGTGATACAGGTTGCGCATCCAATGTGGGAGGGAATCCCAGACCGAACGCGTTTTTATTTTGTGCATAGCTACCGATATGCGGACGTGCATGCCGATTGTGTTGTTGGTACCTGTGACTATGGGTCTCTTTTTGCAGCCGCGCTTGCAAGAGACAAGGTGTTTGCGGTCCAGTTTCATCCTGAAAAATCGCATGATCCTGGCATTCAACTCTATCGTAACTTTTTAACTTGGGACGGGACATGCTGATTATTCCTGCGATTGATCTGAAAAACGGAACTTGTGTGCGTCTTCGCCAGGGACGTATGGAGGATGCGACTGTCTATTCAGATGATCCCATAGCGACCGCAACTCGCTGGGTTGATGCTGGAGCACAACGGCTGCATGTGGTGGATCTCGATGGTGCGTTTGCTGGTAAGCCTGAAAATAAAGAGGCTGTAGCAGGAATTTTGGCCAAACATCCTGAGCTTCCGGTGCAACTTGGCGGTGGCGTTCGTGATATTGCGACCATCGATGCGTACCTCGAGCTTGGGTTGAGGTGGGTCATTATCGGAACTCAAGCAGTCAAAGAGCCCGAATTCGTGACAGAAGCTTGCCGGCAATTTCCTGATCAAATCATTGTGGGTGTTGATGCCAAAGATGGTTGGGTGGCTACAGAAGGATGGGCTGAAGCAAGTACGGTCTCAGCCGTGGAAGTCGTCAAGCGATTTGCTGATGTTGGCGTTTCTTCGATCGTCTACACCGATATCGGTCGGGATGGAATGCTATCTGGAGTCAACATCGAGGCAACTGCGTCGTTGGCTCGTGAAACAGGGTGTCCAGTCATCGCTTCTGGCGGTTTAAAAGGGCTATCAGATGTGACCGAGCTTCTCGCTGTTGAAGCAGACGGTGTCATTGGCGCAATCACTGGTCGGGCGATTTATGAAGGCACCCTCGATCTGTCTGAAGCCATTGGTTTGACGGAGTCAAAATAGGTGGGGCTCGCGAAACGCATCATCCCATGTCTCGATGTTGATCAGGGTCGTGTTGTCAAAGGTGTTCAGTTCGAGGGTATTCGGGATGCCGGTGATCCTGTAGAGATCAGCCGGCGCTATAATCAAGAAGGTGCCGACGAGATCACGTTTTTGGACATCACCGCGAGCCATGAGAATCGAGCGACCACCTATGACACGGTGTCACGAATGGCGAGTGAAGTGTTTATCCCTTTGACTGTCGGCGGAGGCGTTCGAAACACCGAGAATATTCGCGATTTACTCCTCGCAGGCGCAGATAAAGTGAGCATCAACACAGCGGCTGTCTTTGAGCCTGAGTTTGTGAAAAAAGCAGCAGATAAATTTGGGTCTCAATGCATCGTTGTTGCCATTGATGCGAAACAGGTCGAGTCAGACCGTTGGGAAATTTTTACTCACGGAGGGCGCAAACCAACTGGTCTCGATGCAGTTGAATGGGCTCGTCGGATGGTTGCTTACGGCGCCGGAGAGATTCTGCTCACCTCGATGGATCGCGATGGGACTCGTGATGGGTTTGATTTGGATCTGACTCGATCGGTTGCTGATGCTGTGACCGTTCCTGTGATCGCTTCAGGGGGTGTTGGTAACTTGCAGCATTTGGTTGATGGTGTGATCGAGGGACACGCTGAAGCGGTCTTGGCCGCAAGCATCTTCCATTTCGGGCAATTCACCATTGGCCAAGCGAAAGAAGCTATGGCCAATGCTGGCATTGAGATCCGTCGTTAACGGGCTAGAAGCTGAGCTCCACGGAGCAAGTTGTAGGCGTGAAGTAACTGATTATCTTTGGTCAGCCGATCGACAACTCGCTCACTGGTGATGTCTTCAGCGCCTGCATTTTCTAAATGCTTGGGAAGATCTGCCTCACGAACACGGGTATCGGATTCGATCAATGCCTCACCGCCAGACACCTGAATGGTGGGTTGAATCCCGGTCGCTTGGATCGAGCGACCATTTGGCGTGTAATACAGCGCTGTGGTCAGTTTTAAAGCATAGTTGTTTTCAAGCGTTAAGATGGTTTGCACCGAACCCTTCCCGAAAGAGGGCGTGCCGATCAACACGGCACGTTCATGATCTTGGAGTGCTCCGGCAACGATTTCTGCTGCAGATGCAGAGCCACCGTTAATCAGAATGACGATCGGCTCTCGGTCCAAGACCGTGGCGGTCGTCGCCTCATATTTGGCATCGAGAAACTCATCGCGCCCTTTGGTGCTGACAATGAGGCCCTGGTCAATAAATGCATCAACCACTTCGATCGCAGCCGACAACACGCCGCCAGGATTGTTTCGTAAATCGAGGATGAGGCCATTGAGCTGACCTTGGGCTTTGAGATTTCCGATGGCCTTGATCAAGTCTGGGCCTGTGCGGTTTTGGAATTGTGAAATACGAAGATAGCCCACTCCGTGGGGAAGCATCTCTTGCCTAACACTGGTGACTCGGATGACAGCACGTTCGAGTGCCACGGTTAATTCTTCGGCCTTACCTTGAACCTCCCGCACAATCCCAAGTTCCACTGTGGAGCCAAGCGGTCCTCGCAGAATATCGATGGCCTCTTGAAGACTGATATCACGGACTGGTTGGTCGTCGACATGCGTGATGACATCTTTCGCCAAAATTCCCGCACGTGATGCCGGAGAATCATCGATCGGAGCAATCACTTCAATCAAGCCGTTCACGACGTCCATTTCAATGCCAATCCCGCCAAAGGAACCTGAGGTTGAGTCGCGGAGGCTTGAAACGTCACGCGGTTTTAAATAGCCCGAGTGGGGGTCGAGCTTGGTGAGCATGCCGTTGATTGCATCGTTTAATAGCGTTTGGTCATCAATCTCTTCAACGTACTCGCCCTTGATGTGTT
>QXYM01000079.1 GCA_009886945.1 Litorivicinus sp. | reverse complement strand
ATTGATACGGTGGTGATCGGGAATCTCGCCGTCGCCGATGGAGAGGCTCATTGACGGGACCTGTGGTGTTTATCACCGGTGGTACTGATGGCATCGGTTTTCAGGCCGCTCGGATGCTCGTGGATCTTGGGTGTACCGTTGCGATTCATGGCCGTGATCAACAAAAGCTGTTGAGTTGTCAACGCGCATTGTCTGATCGGGTGCGCGTCTATTGCGCGGACCTCTCAGATCTTGACGCGGTTCGCTCCTTAGCAGTCGAGGTGGCTGCCGACGTCAATAGACTGGATGTGTTAATCAATAACGCGGGAGTTCTGAAAGCGCCTGTGACACAGACTGTGTCGGATCGGGACCTCCGGTTTGAGGTCAATACCATCGCTCCCTATCTATTGACTCAGCGTCTACTACCTCTCATCCCAAAAGATGGCCGAGTGATCAACCTCTCCTCAGCAGCCCAGTCGGCAGTGGACTGTGATGCGTTGGCCAAATTTCGGCCCATGAGCGATATGGACGCGTATTCACAAAGTAAGGCAGCCATCACCATGTGGTCTCAGGAGCTTGCAGCCAGGCATCCGGATGGGCCTGCGTTTGTGTCAGTCAATCCGGGCTCGTTGCTTGGGACCAAGATGGTGAGGGAAGGTTTTGGGATTGAGGGTAAGGATGTCACCATTGGTGCTGAAATTCTGCTGAGGTTGGCGACGGATCCCAAGATTCAAGATCATTCAGGTGACTATTTCTGTAATGATCAAGGCGCCTATACGGCACCAGATCCCTGCGTCCTCAACGATCAAGCCCGACAGAGAATCATGTCTGTTCTCGATCAGATGACTCTCGATGTTCCCTCAGGATAGGCTTCGCTCATGAAGCTCTATTTACACGACGCCTTTATTGGACTGGCAAGATCACTTCGCTGGTCCTATCTGCCACCGTTAATGGTGTATTTGGCTGCTGGAATTTCCGGTCTGACAGCAATTGTCGGAACATTTTTCGTCAAGGATTACTTAGGGCTATCAGCAGCTTTTTTAGCGGGTCTTGGCTTTTGGGCAGGTCTCCCTTGGGCGCTCAAGATGCCCCTTGGTCATTTAGTGGATCTGTTTTGGCGTCATAAATATCTCTTTGTGTATTTGGGTGCCTCGGTCATCACAGCAAGCCTTTTGATGATGTATGGCTTGATTGCACATACAGAGCTCATGAGCGCGGTCATGCCCATTGAGGCTTGGTATGTCCTGAGTGTCATACTCGCGCCCGTGGGTTACGTGCTTCAGGATGTTGTTGCCGATGCAATGACCGTCGAAGCAGTGCCCGCGGTCGAGCCATCTGGACAACCGATTGCTGAATCAGAGATCAAAGAGATGCATACCACCATGCAGGCGCTTGGACGGTTTGCAGTGATTGGCGGTAGCTTGTTGGTTGCCTTACTGAATGTGGTTTTGTTTAGTGATGTAGAGTCATTCAGTTTGGACGCCAAGCGTGCTGTCTACGCGAGTATTTATCTTTACGCCCTAGCGATTCCGTGCGTCTCCATAGCTGGGGTTTTGTTGGCTGGTTATTTACGACAGAGTGAGCGCTCAACGCCAGAGAGTAGCGAGCGCGTTCAACCCAATTGGGCGGTCTTATCGGGCAGTCTCTTATTTGTGGTTTTCTCAGTCTCAGTGGGCAGTTTCAATCTGCCATTTGCGCAAGAAATTGTGTTCGTTGGGTCTATGGCGATCATTATTTACTTGATGGGTCAACTGTTGGGATATTTGTCCCACGAGAAACGGTTAATGATCGTCGGTACAGCGATTGCAATTTTTGTCTTTCGCGCGGTTCCATCACCTGGCCCCGGGCTGACTTGGTTTGAAATCGATGTGTTGTTATTTGACGAGCAATTTTTATCGATCTTGGCTGCGATTTCGTCGGCACTCACACTGCTTGGTATCATCCTCTTACGCCCTTTAGTCGCACATTATTCGATCGCTAAAATCATCGTGATTCTCTCACTTGTCGGCGGAGTCTTATTTTTGCCGAGTATCGGGATGTACTATGGAATCCATCAGTGGACCGCTTCGCTGACCGGTGGATTGATTGATGCGAGATTTATCGCCATCCTCAACACGGCGTTGGAGTCACCGCTCGGGCAAATTTCGATGATCCCGTTATTGGCCTGGATCGCAAAGAATGCACCGAATGAGCTGAAGGCAACGTTTTTTGCGGTCTTTGCATCGTTTACTAATCTGGCGCTGTCAGCGAGCTCCCTTGCGACTAAGTACATCAACCAGATCTTTGAGGTCTCACGAGAAATTGTCGATCAACAGACGCAACAAGTGACATCGAACGCGGATTATTCAGAGCTTGGGCTTCTATTAATCGCGGTCGCAGTCATAACAGTAGTGGTACCGATTGCTGTTGTCGGTTTGATCCAGCGAAGTCCGCTGAAGTCATCTGATTGATCAACTAGTGTTTTGCAATCGGGTTTAAGCCATGTTCGTCGAGCAGGCGCATGACTTCCGATTGAACGAGTTTCAGAATCTGCTCGGTAATCGCTTGGTTACCTGAGGTGGATGCGGCCCGTAAAAATTGAATGCCGAGTTCTTGGTATCGTGAAAATTCCTCGGATGGCTGGCGGAGCAGGTTTTCAATGACGGTTTCAAAACGATCCATTTCGCCGAAGCGATTCATGATGTTAGCAATGGCTCGATAATGGACCAACGCTTGAGACTCCGGTTCCAACTGAAGTTTGAGTGACGCAACCCGCA
>QXYM01000078.1:26338-43596 GCA_009886945.1 Litorivicinus sp. | reverse complement strand
TGAATGTGAACTCCAGCCGCCTTCGCGTCGCGACAGGCAACTGCAAAATCGCTATCCAACTCTCGATGGGGAGCCACAGAGCGAATCCCTGTATGCATGGCAACCCAGAGTAGATGTGTCTCTATCCCTGTTTGCGCCAGCTCCGTGAGTAAACGGACATGTTGAGTCGCGCGTGCTGACGGTGCATCAGGGAATAGTCCCCGGCCTCCCTCGGTACACAAGGTGACAGATTTGATTTCCACATACGCCGGCTGACCTTCGCGTGATAGCTCAAGATCGAAGCGGTGCGCTCCAACGCGAGGCTCTCGACGCACCAGCGAGGCATGCTGAATCCAGATTGATAAATCAGACAAGGCGACCAACTCGTTGGCACGTGCCGTGTTGACGCAAGCCAGACCCCAAGAGGTTTCAACCAGCTCCCAGGCATAGTCAAGTTTGCGGCCCGGAGGCTGGCGACGGATCCAAACAGGTGCGCCTTCGCTTAAAAGGCCTGTCATCCGTCCTGTGTTCGCACAGTGTGCAGTGACAACTCCGGCATCCGTCTCAATGTCTGCGAAAAAGCGCTTGTATCGCTTGATCAATCGCCCTGGGATCAGTGGCTCTGCATATTCAACCACCAATAAAGTCCGCCATTCGTTGCATGGCTTCCTCAAGCCGAGCGATCGGCTGTGTGTATGCGATTCGGATCCATGTCGGTGGAAGCGTCCCGGAAAAATCGACGCCAGGCGTGATGGCAACACCGGTCTGACGGATGAGATCCGTACAAAATTGCTGACTGTTTTGCGTCACATTGGACGCATCCACAAATACGTAAAATGCGCCATCGGGATCGGCTGCGATCTGAAAACCCATCGCTTCCAGTCGAGGAATCAATAGATCTCGACGCGCTTGAAGCTCAATTCGATGGGCTTCGGCTGCGCGCATCGCATCTGGCTCAAAGCATGCGAGCGCCGCTTCTTGGGCAAAGGAAGGCGCGCAGATGAAGAGATGCTGCGCCAGTCGTTGTGTTGCCTCAAGCGCATAGTCAGGGATCACCATCCAACCCAACCGCCAACCTGTCATATTGAAATACTTGGAAAAGCTTCCGATAACAAAGTGCTCATCGGAGAACGCGAGACTACTCTGCAAATCCTGTGTGAACGCCAGATTTTGATAAATTTCGTCGACGATTAAGTGACGCCGAGTGTTTCGACACCATTGAATCATTCGCTCCAATTCAATCGCTGGCACAGCTTGTCCAGTCGGGTTCGCTGGATGTGCCAACATCAACGAACGATCACGCTCAGTCGCCATGTCCTCGAGCTGCGCGGCCCTTGGCTGAAATTGAGTCGATGCGTTCGTCGGTATCCAATGAACGACTCCACCGACTGCTTCAACAAATCGAGGGTTACATGGATATGCTGGATCTGCCATCAACACCGCATCACCGGGGTTCGTCGTGGCTGCTGCCGACAACAGTAATCCACCAGAGGCGCCGACTGTGATTTGAATGCGACTTGCGGGAACATTCAAACCTTGACCTTGATACCATCGAGACAGGGCGTCGCGTAATGGCTGGATCCCGCGGGCATCGGTGTATCGTGTTTTTCCAGCATGTAATGCGGCACAAGCCCGCTCAATGACTGATGGGGACGTTGGGAAATCAGGCTCACCGACCTCCAGATGAATGACATCGACGCCACTCGCTTCAAGCGCCTCGGCAATTCGTACAATCTCCATCACATGGAATGGCGGGATGGCTTGAAGCCTGTCCGCGAGCTTCGGTCCGTCAATTCGTCTCAATCTGTTCTCCCGTTGAAAGAAGGTGGTACAGTCCTCAATGTTCTGATATTTTCCCGCGTCAGATTTGATAGTGTGGAGTTTCGCCGACGATGGCAACGAAAAAACAAGAATCACTCCTAGGATACGTTGAACCGTATCAGGCGTCGAAAGACGAAGAGTACATGGGTGAAGCGATGCGCGCGCATTTCGTCAAGATCCTCGAGCAGTGGAAGCGGAATCTGATGGAAGAAGTGGATCGCACGGTATCGCATATGAAGGAAGAAGCGGCAAATTTCGCTGATCCTGCGGATCGGGCAACTCAGGAAGAAGAGTTCAGCCTAGAACTCAGAACCAGAGATCGTGAACGTAAGCTGATCAAGAAAATCGACAAAACCCTTGAGGCAATCGAGAGCGATGATTATGGGTTTTGCGAAACCTGTGGCGTCGAGATCGGTCTACGTCGACTGGAAGCACGCCCGACAGCCACGCAATGCGTTGACTGCAAGACGCTTGACGAGTTGCGCGAAAAGCAAACAGGCGCTTAATCCTTGACAGACTACCGCGGCCGTTTCGCACCGTCAGCGACCGGCCCGCTGCACTTGGGGTCCATCTTAGCGGCCCTGTTGAGTTTCCTGCACGCCAAACATCATCAGGGCCAATGGCTGATACGCATCGATGATCTTGACCAAACACGCTGCAAACCGATGTATACCGACGAAATCCTTCGCTGTCTTGAGGCCTTTGCTCTGGAGCCCGACGTTGCCGTCGTTTACCAACATCATCGGCTCGCGGCATATCAAGCAGCGTTCGATGACCTGAAGGATTTAGGGCTACTTTACAGCTGTCATTGCTCACGGAAATCATTACCCCGCGGTCCGTATCCCGGATTCTGCGCTCACCGGTTGGGACAGCCGCTGGATGAGCAGTGGGCTATTCGCATGGATACCACTGATCTTGACCCATGCGTTGACGATCTCCTTCTCGGTGCACAACACACAGAGCGGCCTGGCGACTTGATTGTCAGACGGCGAGACGGTTTATTTGCCTATCAGTTGGCTTGTGCTGTGGATGAGCATCTCGATCAAGTGACTCACGTGATCCGCGGCATTGATCTTCTCGAGTCAACGCCCATGCAACGGCTCATTGCCAGCAAACTCAACTATCACCGACCATCTTATGGGCACTTCCCTGTGATCGTCGGCCAGGATGGCGCTAAGCTATCAAAGCAGACATTCGCAGAATCGGTGGATTGGTCTGCTCCGGGAAAAACCTATGCGACGCTAGCGCGACTGCTGTTACTAACCGACACACCAGCTCCTGAAGAAGCCGCCATGGTCTGGCGAGAGTATTTTGAATCTCTCAATCATCCCGAATCGCTCTTCAGACACGCGTCACGGTCGAATACCTTTTCCATCTAGAACACCGTAAACTATCCTGAAATTAGGGATATTCATGGCAACGCTACTTCTCGTTACAGACGAAGCAATCATTCGCAAATCCATCCAAATGGGTCTGGAGAAACAGGGCCATACGATTCTCATTGCCGAATCGTTGCAAGCAGCTAAGCAGGTCAACACTGCGATCGATTGTGTGATCTGCGAGCATCGACTTGCCGATGGGTCTGGGATCGACCTGATTGCCCACTTCAAGCCAATACCTCTCATCTTGCTCGTTGGACAGGTTTCGCTGCAAGCCGGAATCGTGGCAATGCGCAAAGGGGCATTCGACTGTTTTACAAAACCAGTCGATCACCACGATCTCTTAAAAGCCATTGAGCGAGCAGCCGCAAGGGCGAATCAAGCATCCCAAGACGGCATGATTGGTGACTGTGACGTGATGCTCAAACTGAAGAAACAAATCTCGCGAGTCGCACCACTCGACACCACGATCCTGGTTGGAGGTGAATCAGGAACCGGAAAAGAATTAGTCGCGCAAGCCATTCATCGCCAGTCCCAACGCGCGGATCGTGAAATGTTGTCGGTCAATTGTGCGGCAATCCCCGAGTCACTCATCGAGGCGGAGTTATTCGGCCACGTCAAAGGGGCGTTTACAGGCGCGACCAGCGATCGAGCTGGACTAATTGAGTCCGCCGATCAATCCACGCTATTTTTAGATGAGATTGGAGAATTACCACTGGAAGCGCAGTCTCGACTGTTGCGTGTACTCCAGGAGGGGGAAATTCGGCGAGTGGGGAGTACTGAGCGCACCTATGTTGACGTACGACTGATTGCCGCAACCCACAGAAACTTATTGGAGATGGTCTCAAAGGGTCAATTTCGAGAAGATTTATACTATCGGCTCAATGTCATTGAATTGCGCTGTCCGCCATTGCGGGAGCGTGGTGAAGACGTCCTTCTTCTGGCTGAATTCTTCTTAAATGCCATTCAAACGCAAATGGCCCGCCCCGAGCTCCGATTCAGTCAAGATGCACAACAAGCGATCCAACAGCATCATTGGCCTGGTAACGTTCGGGAGCTCGCAAATGTCATTGAGCGAGCGGTAGTCCTGTGTGAAGGACCACTGATCGACGCTCTGGATCTCAGCCTTCAAAGCCATGGCAGCAATCCACCTCAATTTAGTGCTGGAGAGCAACGTCGACCAAGCGAAAATCGACCCATGATGTCGCTTGAGGATTATTTCCAACACTTTGTTTTGTCACACGAAGAGCACATGAGTGAGACCGAGCTCGCGAAACGGCTCGGCATCAGTCGAAAGAGTCTTTGGGAGCGAAGAAACCGCCTTGGAATACCGCGCCGCAAAGATGAAGGGAGCGATTAGTAACGCCTAATTGTTACTATTAGTAACTCCTTGTCACGGAGTGCCACCAAAAAGATTCCACCATAAGTCTAAGAAGTCATCTGAGGCGCTTCTAAATCTGACCCAGATCAATCACTTAAGTCCCTCGCTCGGGTTTGGCATAGCCCGTGCATAAGGTAGATGTGTTCGCGATAAGACCAATAAAAAAGAACAAAGCAGCGATAACAATAAAAACAGCGCTGGATGAGATTACGGTTCACTGTGAGAACTGAATTTCAGGGAGGTAGGATTGCTTCCTCGGGCCGATAATGACAATAAAGCGAGAGCTAAGGCCTTGGTTGTAGGGATTGCAACTTGGAATTGAGATTGCACACTGAAAGGTGATTTTAGAATACGTACGAACAATAACAATAATAACGAGCGTACATTAATCAGAAGGGGCGAAAGCCCCTTTTTTATTGTCTGGCTCTGGTATCATCTCCGCTTCGAGTAGTTGGAGTCTTCGGTTGTTCTCGTTGTTTAAAAAGAAAAGCCCTCAGCGAATGGACGTCTTTAAAGACGTCATCTCACAGGAATTCCACGGCATCCATCACCGAGACTTATCGTCTGGTAGTCTGCGGGTGATTGAAATTCTCCAGCAAGCCGGATACGAGGCTTACTTGGTCGGCGGAGGAATTCGTGACCTACTTCTGGGAAAGCACCCCAAAGACTTCGATGTGGCCACTAGCGCCAAACCGGCTGAAATCCAGAAACTTTTCCGAAAATCACGAATCATCGGCAGACGATTCCAAATCGTCCACGTTCGGATGGGCGCGGAAATCATTGAAGTCACCACCTTCCGCGGATCTGCAGAAAATAGCAAACTCCAACAAGCGAACGCATCAGGGATGCTGGTCCGGGATAACGTCTTTGGAACCGTTGAAGATGACGCCGTTCGCCGCGACTTCACGATGAACGCACTGTATTACAACCCGGCGAATCACGAAGTCCTCGATTTCGTCGGCGGTTACGATGACCTCGAAGACGGAGTGATTCGAATCATCGGGGATGCCGAAACACGGTATCGAGAAGACCCCGTTCGGATGCTTCGCGCCGTTCGATTTATCGGCAAACTCGGCCTTGAGCTCGAGGAAGCCACCGCGGAACCCATTCAACGACTGAGCCCGCTTCTTCGAGATGTTTCCCCCTCGAGACTCTTCGATGAAATTCTCAAGCTACTTCAAGCCGGTCATGGCCACGCGACTTTCCCGCACCTTCGGATTCACGATTTGCTGCGACCTCTATTTCCGCAGACACATGAGTTGCTCGAAGAAGGCGACGATATCCATTATGAAGAGCTCATTCATCTCGCACTACGCAACACCGACACGCGCCTCAATGAAGGCAAGTCGGTCACTCCAGCCTTTCTTTATGCCGCCATGCACTGGCCACAAGTGCATCGTCGTTGGGATGAATTGGAAGCGGAAGGACATGGACGAAGTCAAGCATTGGCCATCGCCTGCTCAGAAACCTTAGATTTCAATCAACAGTTTATCGCCATCCCGAAACGTTTCAGCATCACCATTCGAGAAATCTGGGAACTCCAAGCCAAGCTTGAAAAACGCCACGGACGTCGGCCGGACTCGACACTTGAGCACCCCAGATTTCGGGCAGGCTATGATTTCCTGCTCTTAAGAGAACGCTCCGGTGAAATCCCAGGCGGACTCGGGGAATGGTGGACCCAATATCAAATCGCTGACGATGCCCAACGGCGCGATTTGATTGCCTCGGTCAAAGAGGACACCGATGAACCACCGAAACGTCGACCACGCAGAAAATATCAGCGACGTGACTAACACCATCTTCCTGGGAATTGGTTCTAATCTGGATGATCCCATCCACCAAATTGAGCAAGCGATTGGGGCACTCTCCGTGTTTGTCCATTCCATCAAACGCGCTCACCTGTATCGCTCCAAGCCTCTCGGGCCTCAAGATCAACCCGATTTCGTCAACACCGTTATTCAAGGCGAGACAGGACTCGCGCCCAGTGACCTTTTAAATCGGACTCAACAGATCGAAACAAGCCAAGGACGGATGAAAACCATGCATTGGGGACCACGTACCATTGATATTGATATTCTGTATTTCGCGAACCTCAGAGTCACGACTCCGACGTTAACCATTCCGCATCAAGAAATTTTCAATCGCTCTTTTGTCGTGATCCCGCTACTGGACTTGTTACCCAACGAAATGACGCCAACAGGTGACCGAATCGTGCGAAACCGATACGATGCTTCGACACTGGTTCGAATTGATACATAGGAAGTACTGACAGTGGCAAAAATCACTCTGAACACGCTGAAAAAGCACCGAATGGACGCGACTCGATTCAGCATGGTGACCGCCTACGACGCCTGCTTTGCCTCAGTGGCCTCAAATTCCGGCATCGACTCTATTTTAGTGGGTGATTCCTTGGGAATGGTTCTCCAAGGACACGCGAGCACTCTCCCTGTCACTGTGTCTGATATCGCTTATCACACCGCATGTGTCGCTGCCGCTTCTCCCGATTGCCTGATTGTGAGCGACATCCCGTTCATGGCCTCTGCGACAACCCAAGATGCTGTAGAGACTGCGCGAGCACTCATGCAAGCTGGCGCTCATGTGGTGAAAGTCGAAGGCGGGAGAAATCTTATTGATCTGGTCAAACTCTACCACGATCAAGGCGTTCCGACCTGCTGCCACCTGGGTTTGACACCTCAATTTGTCAATCAGTTCGGAGGCTATCGCGTCCAAGGGCGGACAGACGAAGCAGCCAAACGTTTGATCGATGCAGCCGCAAGCCTAGACCAAGCCGGCGCCGACCTACTGCTTCTCGAATGTGTTCCAAACCATGTTACAGAAGCGATCATGGAAGCCACATCGGTCCCTGTGATCGGCATTGGTGCAGGGCCCTCGACCACAGGGCAAGTGCTTGTCATGCATGACCTCCTTGGCATCACGCCAGGCAATCCCGCTCGATTCGTGAAAAATTTTATGCAGGATGCACACTCGATCCAGCAAGCATTCGAAGCTTTTGATCGCGCGGTCAAAGAGGGGGTATTCCCAGCACCGGAGCATTGCTTTGAGCAGTAATCGCCGACCACAGATCTATAATACCGTCGATGACCTCCGACAATTCTTAAATCAAGGTCGCCAACAGGGCCATACCATTGGCTTTGTTCCAACCATGGGAAGCCTCCATCAAGGCCATCTGGATCTGGTGCAAAAAGCGTCTGAATTGGCTGACATCGTGGTGGTTAGTATTTTCGTCAATCCGATGCAATTTGGACCCCATGAAGACTTTGATGCTTATCCAAGGACCTTAGATTCCGATTGCGACGCCTTATCTGACTGCAGATGTGATGCTGTCTTTGCGCCCACTGTGCGAGAAATTTATCCTAAAGGTGTCAATACCGAGATCGACGTTCCAGGTCTTTCCACGATCCTCTGCGGTCATCATCGCCCAGGCCACTTCAAAGGTGTCGCCACGGTCGTCACCAAACTGCTCAATATTGTGCAACCTGAAATTGCTGTTTTTGGCAACAAGGATTACCAGCAGTTACAAGTGATCCGAACGTTAGTCACGGATTTATTGATGCCGGTCGAAATCATTGGTGCAGATACCACCCGAGAACCGAGTGGCTTAGCGATGAGTAGTCGAAACGCCTACCTCTCCGCGACAGAGCGAGACACAGCATCACGACTGTATGCATCACTTCAAGCGATCGGCGAAGCACTGAAAAACGATCACCAAGTCGCGACTACACTCAGAGAACAAAGAGAACGGTTGGCTGCGGCTGGGTTTGTCATTGATTACCTCGAGATCCGTGATGCCAATGATTTATCTCAATCATATGTGGAATCGGAGACGGCGGTGATTTTGGTCGCAGCTAGGCTCGGACAAGCACGATTAATCGATAACTTGGTCGTCTCTCTGGCATCCAAATAACAAAAGGCCCCGTCAAGCGGGGCCCTTTGATCCAAACCAAGACAACCGTCTAGTGACGGCGACCCCGGAATTAGATGTCTTTCATCGTCAGTTTGATCCGACCACGAGCGTCAACATCAAGCACTTTCACTTTCACGATGTCACCGACTTTCATATGGTCTTCCACATTCTCAACGCGCTCTTCGGAAATCTGACTGATGTGCACCAATCCATCTTTCCCTGGGAGGATGTTCACGAACGCTCCGAAGTCGACAATTCGCTCAACCTTCCCTTTATACACGCCGCCGATCTCTGCTTCTGCTGTGATCGCCTCAATCATTGAAATCGCTTTTTGTGCTTTTTCTTTGGTCTCAGCGTACACACGAACCAATCCATCGTCATCCAGATCAACAGTTGCCGCAGATGTCTCACAGATGTTGCGAATCGTCGCACCACCCTTACCGATCACTTCACGAATCTTGTCTGGATCGATCCGGAAGCTATAGGTACGAGGTGCTGTATCAGCAACTTCGTCACGCGCGCTATCGATCACCTTGTTCATCTCGCCAAGAATATGAAGACGAGCGTCTTGAGCTTGTGCTAGCGCGGCTCGCATAATTTCTTCAGTGATGCCTTGGATCTTGATGTCCATCTGCAGAGCAGTCACGCCATCTGACGAACCGGCCACCTTAAAGTCCATGTCACCGAGATGATCTTCATCACCTAAGATATCTGTCAGAACCGCGTATCCATCCTCTTCTTTCACGAGACCCATTGCGATACCAGCAACAGGAGCGCGAAGCGGAACACCCGCATCCATTAATGCCAATGAGGCACCACACACGGATGCCATCGATGATGAACCGTTGGACTCAGTAATCTCACTGACAACGCGAATGGTGTATGGGAATGTTTCTTCGTCTGGAAGCATGGCGTAAACACCACGGCGCGCCAAACGGCCATGGCCGATCTCGCGACGCTTTGGACCTGACATCATGCCAGCTTCACCCACACAGTATGGAGGGAAGTTGTAATGCAACATGAACGTGTCTTTGTCATCACCCATCAGGCCGTCAACAATTTGTGCATCACGCAGAGCACCCAGAGTTGTCACGACGATGGCTTGAGTTTCACCGCGGGTAAAGATCGCCGAGCCATGCGCACGCTTTAAAGAACCGACTTCACAATTGATCGGACGGACCGTCTTTTGATCGCGACCATCAATCCGCGGAAGACCTTGAATCACACGGCTACGCACCACGTTTTTCTCGACTTTGCTGAATAATTCACCGACTGCTTCAGCATGCTCACCCTCTTCACCGCCGAGAGTCGCAATGGCTTCAGAGCGAATGTCACCCAGAGCGTTATAACGCACCATCTTTTCTGAGATCTGGTAAGCCTCAACAATCCGTGGCTGGAACTGATCTTTGATCTGAGAGTACAAGGCTTCATCGATCGCTGGCGCTTGCCAATCCCACGCAGCTTTGCCGAATTTCTGGCCAAAATCTCCAATCGCAGCAATCGCGACTTGGAATTCTTGATGGGCAAACATCACAGCCCCGAGCATCTGCTCTTCAGTCAGCTCATCGGCTTCCGACTCAACCATCAATACAGCGTCAGCGGTGCCGGCCACAACCATGTCTAACCGAGAATCTGACAACTCTTCAAATGAAGGGTTGAGCATGTATTGACCATCTTCAGAGAAGCCAACACGTGCGGCTCCGAGAGGACCATTAAATGGAATCCCTGAAATCGCCAGAGCCGCAGATGCACCCAGCATAGCGGCTATATCAGAATCGTGTGTTTTCGACGCTGACATCACCGTTAATACCACCTGGACTTCATTCATGAATCCATTGGGGAATAGAGGACGGATCGGACGATCAATCAAACGGGATGTCAGTGTTTCCTTCTCTGTCGGCCGGCCCTCACGCTTAAAGTAACCACCTGGGATTTTACCTGCCGCATACGTCTTCTCTTGATAATGCACTGACAGTGGGAAGAAACTCTGGCCGGGTTTGAGGTTTTTCGACCCGACGACGGTGGCGAGGATTTGTGTCTCGCCCATTGTGATCATGACGGCACCTGTTGCCTGACGCGCAACTGCGCCTGTTTCCAGTGTGACATCCTGCCCACCGAACTGAAATTGAACTACTTGCTTTTCCATTCTTTTCCTACTTCCAACATGCCGGATCTTTCCCGGCTAAAATGCGAAAACGGCCCCGTAGGGCCGTTTCCGTTTTGAACCGATTAACGGCGGAGACCAAGTTCCTTAATCAACGCTGCGTAGCGATTCAGATCTTTTGACTTCAGGTAATCGAGTAACTTACGACGCTGATTCACCATCCGGATCAGACCACGACGACTGTGATGGTCATGGATGTTCTTTTTGAAGTGACCCTGAAGGGCTTCAATATTGGCAGTCAACAGGGCAACCTGGACTTCCGGGGAACCCGTGTCGTTTCCGCCACGGCCAAACTTCTCAACGATTTCAGCTTTCTTCTCAACTGATAAAGCCATTTTCCTACTCCTACAATGGCATGCCCGACCTTATTGGCCAAAATCCGTGACGCCGCGCATGCCAGCAGCGACCGGAGATAACATCCGTTTTGCAGCGATCACATCGTCTGAATCGACAGTCACGAGCCCAATGAAGCGCTCACCTGCAAAATAGGCGCGCATAGTACCGCACTCGCCGACCCCTTTTCCAGAAACTTTTTTCCCTTGAATCAAGGTCATGCATTCGTTTTCAGTCAAATCAAGACGTGGAAAATGGCCCAAAATAGCATCCACGGGTTTTAACAAAGTCTCGGGGTCACTCTGAGCGGCCTCACAGGTCGACTGCAAGGCTAACCAAGAGTGCGCGTGATCCAATGTAAAACCACCCGAAAGTTCGCGGCGCAAAGCACTTAAATGTGCAACGGTCTGCAATTGATCCGCGATGGATTCTGCGAGACTGCGGATATAGGTCCCTTTCGAACAATGGACACGAATCTCAAGCCAACCTTCATTGGCATCGAATTGAAGAAGCTCATTGACAAAAATATGAATGGCCCGAGGAGGACGTTCAATTTCAACACCTTGACGCGCCAGTTTATACAGCGGCTGACCCTGATGCTTCAACGCAGACACCATCGGGGGAATCTGCATTAAATCTCCTGTCAGTGACTGAAGGACGCCTCGCAGCAGTGCTTCATCGATGACAGGAATGTCTTGTTCGGCGATGACTTCGCCATCGGCATCCAACGTATTCGTTGCCGTTCCGAGCTGGACACGGGCAACATATCCTTTGTTGGCCTCAAGACCGTATTGGCTGAACTTGGCAGCTTCACCAAAAACAATTGGTAACACGCCTGTCGCCATCGGATCCAGTGCGCCGGTATGACCGACTTTTTTGGCCTTAGTCCATCGCTTCAGGCGACTAACAACCCCGTTGGATGTGAGACCTTGCGGCTTATCCACAATAAGGATCCCGTCAAGTGCGCGACCCGTGTTGCGTTTACCCATCAGTCGTGTTGATCACTCTTCAGTGCATGATGAATCAACTCATTGATGCGCGCACCACGCTTTAATGAATCATCATAATGAAAACGCAGATGAGGCACTTTACGGACTTTCAGTCCGCGACCTAATTCCATCCGAAGAAAAGATGCTGCTTCGTTAAGAATCGTGAGACTTTCGACAATTTTTTGATCCGAATCATCTGCCACCAACACCGTCACGTTCACGTCGGCGTATGACAAATCTTTCGACAAATCAACGAAGTTGACTGTCACCATCCCAACACGGGGATCCTTCAGCTCACGTTGGATCAGCAGAGCAAGATCTCGCTTGATCTGCTCACCCAAACGCTGTGTGCGACTAAATTCCGCCGGCATCAGATCTTCCGTGCAACCTCGCGAACATCGAAGACTTCGATTTTGTCGCCTGGCTTCACATCCGTGTAGTTCTTCACGCCAATACCACATTCGGTACCATTACGAACCTCGTTGACATCGTCTTTAAAGCGACGCAAGGACTCGAGTTCACCTTCGTAAACCACCACGTTGTCCCGCAAGACACGAATCTTCTTGTTTCGGTAAATAATTCCTTCAACCACCATACAGCCTGCAATTTGGCCAAATTTTGGAGAGTTAAAGACGTCGCGAACCTCAGCGATACCGACAATTTCTTCTCGAAGCTCTGGGGCCAAGAGACCAGACATTGCCGCTTTCACATCGTCGACGATGTCATAAATGACACTGTAATAGCGCAACTCGATGCCATCACGCTCGATGACTTGACGCGCTCCAGCGTCAGCACGGACATTAAAGCCCAAAATGATTGCACCTGCTGACGACGCCAAAGTCGCATCAGACTCGGTAATCCCACCGACGCCCTGAGCAATCAGGTTCACACGGACTTCCGCCGTTGCGAGCTTTTGCAAAGCAACCGACAGTGCCTCCAACGTCCCTCGAACATCAGTTTTCAACACAAGGTTCAGATTGGCGACTTCACCAGCTTCCATGTTCGCGAACATTTGATCGAGCTTCTGCGCTTGCTGGCGCTTGTGCTCTGCATCTCGCGTCCGTTCAGCACGGAATTCAGCAACTTCTCGTGCTTTCCGCTCGCTTTCGAGAACCATCAACTCATCACCAGCATCTGGTGTTCCAGAAAGACCTAGGATCTCAACAGGAATCGATGGACCGGCCTGCTTGATCTGCTGGCCATTCTCGTTCACTAACGCGCGCACTTTACCAACTTGTTCACCGGCCAGAATAGCGTCACCCACTTTCAGAAGACCGTTTTGAACAAGAACCGTGGCTACAGGACCGCGTCCACGATCCAAGCGTGACTCAACAACGGTACCGCGCGCAGGACCTTCATGAACTGCAGTGAGCTCAAGTAATTCCGATTGCAACAACACAGCTTCCAACAGCTGATCGATTCCTTCACCGGTATGCGCACTGACCGGGATGAACTGCACATCTCCACCCCAATCTTCAGGAATGACTTCGCGGCCAGCCAATTCAGTTTTGACCCGATCTGGGTCAGCGTCTTCTTTGTCGATTTTATTCACGGCAACCACGATCGGAACACCTGCAGCGCGCGCATGTTGCACCGCTTCTTCCGTTTGCGGCATCACACCGTCATCCGCGGCCACAACCAGAATGACCACATCAGTCACTTGAGCACCTCGAGCACGCATGCTGGTAAAGGCAGCGTGGCCTGGTGTATCAATGAACGTGATCATGCCGTTGTCTGTATCGACGTGGTATGCACCAATGTGCTGCGTAATCCCGCCAGCTTCACCGGCTGCAACACGCGACTTACGGATACGATCCAATAATGATGTTTTACCATGGTCAACGTGACCCATCACTGTCACCACAGGGGCGCGCGGCGTTCGCTCACCCTTCAGCTCCTGATAGTCATCCAGGACCGATTGCTCCAGTGCATCTTCGGCAACCACTTCAATCTTGTGTCCCATTTCTTCGACAACAAGCACAGCGGTATCTTCGTCCAGGACTTGGTTGATGGTGGCCATGACACCCATCTTCATTAAGACCTTGATCAATTCACCGGACTTCACTGCCATCTGACTGGCCAACTCCGCGACTGTCACAGGACCTGAGATTTTCACCTCACGAATCATGGGTGCTGCTGGTTTCTCAAATTTATGCGATGACAACTCTTCGGCCGCCTTACCTGGCTTCCGCTTCCCGCGCATTTTCGGACCACGCCCATCTTCAGTGGGTACTAACTTTCCACGCTTATCATCACGCTTCGACAGTGGCTTGCCCTGACGACGTTTTTCGTCATCATCCACGCGATCGCGACGCACATGCGGCTCTTTCTTATGACGACGACCATCATCTTCTTTTGGTGGAGGTGGTGGCTCAACAACAGCGGGGGCAATCGAGACCTCTTCTGCTGGTGCAACACTCTCAACCACCTCGGGTTGAACGGTGTCTTCTACAGTCGCAGTGATCCGTGCTGCCTCTTCGGCTTCGAGACGCGCGCGCTCTTGCGCTTCTTGCTCTTCGCGCAGTTTCGCTTCTTCGGTCTCCCGCTGCTTTTCAGCCTCAGCAGTCAAATCGCGATGCACATAAGTCCGCTTTTTACGAACTTCAACATTGACCGCTCCGGCACCTGCCTTGATGGTTGAGGTCGACTTACGACGCAATGTCACTTTCGCGGGCTCTGCCGATACCTTGGTCTGTCCAGACCGAATATGCGCCAATAATCGTTGCTTCTCGTCGTCGGTGACAACGTCGTCTGGCGAAGACTTATCAATGCCTGCGCCAACCATTTGAGAGAGCAGTTGTTCAGCTGGAATGCCCACTAACGTGGCCAGCTGTTTCACAGTTGTTTCAGACAAAACTTACTCCTGTTCCCTACTTTCTTCAGCTGTCTCATCAGCGTCATCTGCGAACCAAGGTTCGCGCGCTTTCATGATCAGGGCTGCCGCAGCTGCTTCATCCACCCCTTCAATCTCTGTTAATTCATCCACTGACAGTTCAGCCAAATCATCCATCGTGCAAACGCCGCGATCAGCAAGCTGATAGGCCAGCCCAGGAGTCATTCCTTCCATCGTCAACAGATCATCAGTCGGCTCACGCGACTCGTCACCGGTCAAAGCGGCTGTCAACAACACATCACGCGCCCGAGCACGCAAGGTCTCGACGAGGTCTTCATCAAAACCATCAATCGACAACATCTCTTCCACAGGGACATAGGCCACCTCATCAATCGAGGTAAAGCCTTCATCGACCAAAATTTGTGCAAGCTCGGTATCTGCGTCCAGGCGAACCATAAACATGTTCACCAACTTCTCAGATTCCGCTTCTTGACGCTCAACGGCCTGCTCTTCACTCATCACATTGAGCTTCCATCCGGTGAGCTCTGAGGCGAGACGTACGTTCTGACCTCCGCGACCAATGGCCTGAGCCAGATTGTCGCCAGTCACCGCAACATCCATTGAACGATTGTCTTCGTCCATCACGATCGATGACACGTCAGCAGGCGCCATAGCGTTGATCACCAATTGCGCGGGATTATCATCCCACAATACGATATCAACACGCTCACCGTTTAATTCATTCGAGACCGCTTGGACCCGTGCACCACGCATTCCCACGCAAGCACCCACAGGATCAATGCGTCCATCATTGGTCTTCACGGCGATTTTTGCGCGCATACCCGGATCACGAGCTGCACCACGAATCTCGATGGTCTCTTCGGCAATCTCAGGAACTTCGATCTTAAATAACTCAATCAAAAATTCAGGCGAATTTCGGGAAAGAATTAACTGCGGCCCTCGACCTTCTGTCCGAATTTCCTGAAGAATCGCGCGCACCCGATCATTCACCCGAAAAATTTCGCGGCCGATCAAATTCTCTCGAGGTAATAAAGCTTCAGCAGCACCTCCGAGATCAACAATCACCGAGTCACGAGTGACCTTTTTCACTGACCCGTTGATCAGGCTCATCAGGCGGCTTTCATAATCAGCCACCACTTTTTCGCGCTCAGCTTCACGCACTTTCTGAACGATCACTTGTTTTGCGGTTTGCGCCTCAATCCGTCCAAACTCGGACGATTCGACTTCAATTTCGTATTCGTCACCAACATTCAAGCTTGGATCAATTTCAGCAGCTTCTTCTGTGGTCAACTCAGACCCTAAAATCGCCAGATGATCATCTGGGACGACAACCCACCGACGGAACGTATCGTATTCCCCAGTCGAACGGTCAATCGCGACACGGATATCCGCTTCTTCTTCTTCAAAACGCTTACGCGTCGCTGTAGCCAATGCCTGCTCGATTGCTTCAAATACAATACTCTTCGGGATACCCTTTTCATTGGAAAAGAGCTCAACTACCTGAAGGATTTCCTTACTTCCCATCTTTGCTTCCGCCTACCTGTGTGACGTCTGTCACAACCAATTGACCTCGTTCAATGTGCTCTGCAGGGAACTCGTACTCTGTTTCACCCTGTTGCAATAGCACCGCTTGATTCTCAACTCCTGCGATGACGCCTGAGTAATTCTTTCTTCCTTCAAAAGGGACTTTGAGTTTGACTCTGGCCTGGTAGCCAACAAATTGCTCAAAATGCTCGAGTTTGTGCAAAGCACGCTCAATACCTGGCGAAGACACTTCGAGCGTATACCGCTCAGGCAATGGATCTTCGACATCCAGAATCCGTGACACCTGACGACTCACCGCCTCACAATCCTCAACCGTCACTTGACGATCAGGATGATCGATCACCAAACGTAACGTTGATCGATTCGCGCGCCCAACAATTTCGATCGCCCACAGGACTAGCCCAAGTGACACTACACTTGGCTCTAGAAGCTCTGTTAATTGTTGCTGCTTCGGTGTCATTCCTAACCGCCAAAAACGAAAAAACCCCAAAAATGGGGTTCACGGTCTGCGTATTCTCTTTTCACTGCACCTGGCGAAACGCAACTTCAACCAAGGCCCCCTCGTCAAAAGTGGCAATAGTATGACGGAGAGGCCTCGCTAAATCAATCCTAGACTTGGACTGTTCGATCGACGGTACAACGCTCACCGGCTGGACAGAGCAGATTGCGAAGCACCTTATCTGACTTCTCAACCAAGCCACTGGACGCATCAGGAGTCGGATATGGCCGAAACGACCAGACTTTTGCTTCCTTCAGGAAGCGAACGATACCGACAGGAACCCCCAAGCGAAACACTTCAAAACTCCGACGACCAAGACGCTTGATGGTGAGCACGTTGTATCCTCCAGTAATCAACACCGACTAGTATGACAATAGGGAGAGGTCAGG